>JBBRVT010000111.1:0-10851 GCA_038246615.1 Burkholderiales bacterium | reverse complement strand
CTGGTGCGCGCGCTGGCAGTGCTGGACGACCGCAGCCGCCGCATCGTCGAGGAGCGCTGGCTGAAGGTGAACGACGACAGCTCGGGCGGCATGACACTGCACGACCTGGCCGCCGAGTACGGCGTCAGTGCCGAACGCATCCGCCAGATCGAGTCGGCGGCGATGAAGAAGATGCGCAAGGCGATGGAAGCCGCCTGAGCGCAAACGCTGACACCGTCGGAGCCGACGTTCAGCCCGGCTCGGCCAGCAGGATCTTCAGGTCGTCGGCCAGCGCCTGGGCCCCGGTGCCATAGCGGGTGAACAGCCGCACCCGCCCCTTGGCGTCCAGGACGTACGAGCCGGCGGTGTGGTCCATGGTGTAGCTGGTGTCGGTCTTGCCCGGCACCTTGTTGAAGAACACCTTGAATTCCTTGGCTGCAGCCTTTGTCTGCTCGGGCGTGCCGCGCAAGCCGATGATGTCGGGGCCGAAGTTGGCGACATAGGCCTTCAGCAGTTCGGCCGTGTCGCGCGCCGGGTCGATGGTGACGAAGATGCCCTGCACCCGCGCGCCGTCTGCTCCCAGCGACCGCTTCACCTCGGCCAGCTCGGCCATGGTGCTGGGGCACACGTCCGGGCACTGGGTGAAGCCGAAGAACACCACCACCACCTTGCCCTTGTAGTCGGCCAGGCTGCGCGACTGGCCGTCGGGGTCGGTCAGCGACAGCTCGCGGGCATACTCGGCACCGGTTATGTCGATGGCCTTGAAGGCCGGTTTGCCGGCGCCGGGCAACACACCATCGCAGGCGGTGAAGGCTGCCGCAGCAGCCACGGCGGCGGCCAGCAGCAGGGCGCGGCGCAGGGGGTCGGTGGTGGTCACAGCCATGGCATCAGGTAGTGGTCGGCCAGCAGCGCCGCGAACAGCAGCGACAAGTGCCAGATCGAGAAGCGGAAGGTCTTGCGCGCCAGCGCGTCGCTGTAGTTGCGCCACAGCATCCAGCCGTAGGCGATGAACCAGGCGCCCAGCACCACCGCGCAGGCCAGATACAGCCAGCCGCTCATGCCGATGATGAAAGGCAACAGCGTGGCGGCGAACAGCACCACGGTGTAGAGCAGCACATTGAGACGGGTGAAATCGCTGCCATGGGTGACTGGCAGCATCGGCAAGCCGGCGCGGCGGTAGTCCTCGACCCGGTACAGGGCCAGCGCCCAGAAGTGCGGCGGTGTCCACAGGAAAATGATCAGGCACAGCACCAGGGCCTCTGGGCCGACGTCGTTGCGCAGCGCGGCCCAGCCCAGCACCGGCGGCATGGCGCCGGAGGCACCGCCGATGACGATGTTCTGCGGCGTCATCGGCTTGAGCACCACGGTGTAGACCACCGCATAGCCGACGAAGGTGGCGAATGTCAGCCACATGGTCAACGGATTCACCCACCAGTACAGCACCGCGCTGCCCAGGCCGCACAGCACCGCCGAGAACAGCAGCGCCTGGGACGTGCTCAGGTCGCCCTTGGCGGTGGGCCGCCAGGCGGTGCGGGCCATCTTGCTGTCGATCGCCTGCTCGACCAGGCAGTTGAAGGCCGCTGCGGCGCTGGCCACCAGCCAGATGCCGATGGTGGCCGGCACTGCCAGTTGCAGCGTCGGCCAGCCCGGCTCGGCGAGCAGCATGCCGATGACGGCGCAGAACACGATCAGCTGCACCACCCGGGGCTTGGTCAAGGCCACGTACTGCCGCACACGGCTGGCAGCAGGGCTGGAAGAGAGGACGGAGGCAGTCATGGGCAAACCGCAGCATTCTAGGAGGCGGACGGCCGGCCAAGCGCAGGCCCTGCGGTGGCGGCAGGCCCTGCGGTGGCGGCGGGCCCTGCGGTGGCGGCGGGCCGGTGCCCATCCGGCGCAGGCCTTGCCAAGGCAATCACGCCCTGCGCCAGACGCAGCCGCGCCCACAGTGACATGAGCACGCCCACCAGGCCTGCGGCCCCGGCGCTGTGGGCCAGGGCGGCGGCGATGGGCCAGCCCAGCACCACGTTCGACAGGCCGCTGGCCAGCTGCCATACCAGCAGGGCGCCCAGCGCCAGCGCGTAGCGCCGGGCAGCGGCGTCGCCACTGCGCCGCAGCGCCACGGCCAGTGCCACCAGCGCCAGCACCACCACCACGGCGAACAGCCGGTGCGCCATGTGGATGGCCACCAGTGCATCGAAGGGCAAGGCGTCGCCCTGTCCGGTCTGGCCCAGGTGCCGCAGCACGGTGAAACCGTGCGCCGCGTCCATCGCCGGCCACCACTCGCCATTGCAGGCCGGAAAGCCCTGACAGGCGAGCACCGCATAGTTGGTGCTGACCCAGCCACCCAGCGCGATCTGCACCAGCACCAGCGCCAGCACCCCCGCCACCCAGGCCGGCGCCAGCCGCTGCCGGGCCTGCAGCAGCGCACGGGCGCGGAACGACTCATGCTGCACCACCAGCAGGGCCAGCAGCACCATGGCGCCCAGCAGGTGCAGGGTGACGACCGCCGGGTAGAGCTTCAAGGTGACGGTGTACTTGCCGAAGGCGCCCTGCACCAGCACCCACACCAGTGTGGCCGTGGCCCACCAGGGCGAATGCGGCAGCTGCGCCCGGGCACGCCAGGCCACCACCGTGGCCACCAGGATCAGCGCGCCCACGGCCATTGCCAGGTAGCGGTGCAGCATCTCGATCCAGGCCTTGCCGTGCGTGACCGGACCGCTGGGCAGCGCCGCCTGGGCCGCGCTGATCTCGGCGTGCGCGCCAAACGGACTCAACTCGCCATAACAGCCTGGCCAGTCGGGGCAGCCCAGGCCGGAATCGGTGAGCCGGGTGAACGCGCCGACGACGATCAGGTCGAGCGTGAGGAACAGGATCAGCGCGGTCAGCGCCGCCAGCTTGCGCGGCAGCGGTGCGCCGCGCTGGCGCAGCCACCACCATGACAGCGGCAGCAGCGCGATCACTGCGGCCAGACCCAGCAGGCGCAGCAGCGGGCTCCAGTCGACCAGGGCGTGGGCAGCCTGCATGCTGGGCCGCTCAGGGCCGTGGGGCCACGACCGGAGCCACCGGCGCCACCGGAGACACTGGCGCCACTGCGTCGTTGATCAGCGCCTGGCGGCCTGGCTGATCCCAGCCTCCCGAGGCACGCAGGAGCCGGCTGATGTCGCGCTTGAGCTTGGACGGATCGGCGTTGGCCGGCGCGCGCATCATCCACTCGCCCACTGGATCGACGATGTAGAGATGGTCTTCCAGAGCCTGGCCGGATGCCGGCTTCAGCCAGGCCGCCACGGTGGCGCGGGGCAGGCGCAGCAGGTGCATGCCGGGCGTGGCCGCCAGTGCCTGCTGCAGTGCCGGCTTTACCGGCGCGTCGTCGACCACCAGCCACAGTTTGTCGATGCGGTCGCTCTCGCGGCCGACCATCTCACGCAGTTGCCGCTGCATGAACAGGTGGCGCTCGCAGGCGTCGGCGCAGGCGCCGCTGTCCACCACCACCAGCAGCCATTGGCCGGCCAGGCCGCGCAGCACCTGCGGCGCACCGCCATCCAGCGGCTGGGCCAGCACGGCGGGCATGGCCACGGTAGGCTGGATCAGGTCGCTGTAGGCGGTGGCGCCACCGGTGGGCCGCACACCGTAGTACAGGCTGTAGCTGGCGATCATCGGCGCGGCGCAGGCAGCCATGATCAGCAGCATCTTGAAGCGGCCGCTGGCACGCTGCGGCGTCAGGGCATCCACGGGTTGCGGCAGCGAGTGCACGGTCAGGCCGAGGGGCTCGGAGGGTTCGTTCATGCGGCAGGTTTGGAGGGCGCGGAGCCGCGTTGGCCGGAGCGCAGCCGCGGGCGAAGAAACTGGAACCACAGCGTGAGGCCGGCAAGCAGCGCGCTGAGCGAAAACCACTGGAAGGCATAGCCGTGGTGTTTGCCGACATCCAGCGCCACCGCCGGCCAGGCCCGCAGCAGGCCGTCGTCAGGCGGCACGGCGCCAGATTCGCCGCCGGCAGGCGTTGCACTGGTGGGCTGGGTCTGCTGTACCGACAACGGCAGCAGTGCCAGCTTCAGTTCACCGGCCACCCCTGCAAGGTCCAGATTCTGCCGGATCGGCCCCTGCTCCGCCCCGGCCAGGTCGAACAGCTTGGACGGCGGTGGGGCCAGCCGGCCCGTCACCAGCACCTCGCCCGGCTGGGCCGGCAAGGGCTGCAGGCGGGCGCGGTCGGCGAAGTCGCGCGGCATCCAGCCACGCTGCACCAGCACCGCCTCGCCCGGCGCCAGCAGCAGCGGCGTGACGACGAAGAACCCCTGGCGGGCGTTCATCTGCCGGTTGTCCAGGTACAGGGTGCGCTCGTGCAGCCAGTGGCCGCGCAACTGCACCGGGCGGTAGAACTGGCCTGCGGCAGCAGCGTCGCTGCGCGGCAACTCGGCCTGCGGCAGCGGGCTCAGGCTGCCGCGCGCGCTGATGCGGGCCTGCAGGTCCAGCTTCTGCTGCGCGCGATCGAGCTGCCACCAGCCCAGCCGGGCAGTGACGGCGATACCGATGCCGGCGGCCAGCAGCACCAGGGCACGGCGCCGGCGCGCCGCCGCCCGCGATGGCGATGGCGATGGCGATGGCGATGGCCCGCTGTTCACCATGCTGCCGCCCGCGCCGGATAATCCACCCGGATGAAAACAGTGATCGTCATTGCCCTGGTGCTGGTGCTGGCCTCGTTGGCCGGTGCTGGATTGTTCATGCTGCGCAAGGGCGGCAGCACCAGCTCGCGCGATGGCCGCATGGCCCGCGCGCTGGCGCTGCGGGTGGGTCTGTCGATTGCGCTGTTCCTGTTCATCCTGCTGAGCTGGGGCATGGGCTGGATCCGGCCCACCGGCCTGCCGGTCGGCTGACGCGGCCAAGAAAAAGGCCGGCATGCAGCCGGCCTGGACGGGCACGCCGGCGGCGGGCTCAGGCGGCTGCGGCCACGACGTGCACGGCCACTTCGACGAGCACGTCGCTGTGCACCGCCACCGACACCGGGAACTCGCCCAGCGTTTTCAGCGGGCCGTTGGGCATGCGCACCTGGGCCTTGACCACGTCGAAGCCGAGCTTCTTCAGGCCGTCGGCCACGTCGGCGTTCGTGACGGAGCCGAACAGGCGGCCATCCACACCGGCCTTCTGGGCGATGGTGACGGTCTTGCCGCCCAGCTTCTCGCCGATGGCCTGTGCGGCAGCCAGCTTCTCGGCGGCGGTCTTCTCCAACTCCGCGCGGCGGGTTGCGAATTCCTGGATGGCCGTGCTGGTGGCACGGCGGGCTTGCTTCGTGGGGATCAGGAAGTTGCGGGCAAAGCCGTCCTTCACCTTGACCACATCACCCAGGTTGCCCAGGTTGGCCACTTTTTCGAGCAGGATCACTTGCATGTTGGCTGCTCCTTCAAACGCGGTGCTGGTCGCTGAAATGCACCAGTGCCAGGAAGCGCGCGCGCTTGATGGCGACGGTGAGCTGGCGTTGGTAGAACGCCCGCGTGCCGGTCAGACGGGCGGGCGTGATCTTGCCGTTCTCGCCGATGAAGTCACGCAGGGTGTCCACGTCCTTGTAGTCGATCTCCTCGACATTGGCGACGGTGAAACGGCAGAAGCGCTTGCGCTTGAACAGCAGTGACTGCGTGTTGCGCTTGGGCTTGCGGTCTTTGGAGAACTTACCTTTACCACGGGGCGGGGGCATGGTGCACCTCTTTCAATGGGGTGTCTGGCAATCGGTGCCGGACGGTGAATCTGGGGGATCGGGTGTCAGCTCGGTGATGTGGAACAGCATGCCGCGACCGTTGCGCGCCGTGCCCAGGAAGCCACCGAACAAGCCGGTGGAACCCAGGGCCAGCGCGCCCAGGGGCCGTGACAACGCGCCGATGGCCAGCGCCTTGATCTCCAGCGAGACCTGGCGGGGCTGCCCGTCTTCTGTGACTGTGCTGCTGTGCTGCAGCTTGCAGTCGATGGCCGGAAGACCGGCGGGCGTGTAGCGCACGGCACCCCGCTCGACCAGCAGCGCCGACAGAACCAGGCGGTTCATCAGCGGCGCTGGGCACGGCGCGGCAGAGCCATTCCAATCAGGCGCTGGCCTCCTGCGGTGCGGGGGCCTTGCGGGCCTCTTCCTTCTCGACTGCCTTCATCATGACCGACGGGGTGGTCTCGGCCTTGGACTTCGACACGGTGAGGTGGCGCAGCACGGCGTCGTTGAAGCGGAAACCGGTCTCGATCTCGGCCAGGGTTTCCTTGGTGCACTCGATGTTGATGCAGACATAGTGGGCCTTGCCCAGTTTCTGGATCTGGTAGGCCAGCTGGCGTCTGCCCCAGTCCTCGACACGGTGCACCTTGCCGGCGGCGGCGGTGACGATGCCCTTGTAACGCTCGAGCATGGCCGGAACCTGCTCGCTCTGGTCCGGGTGGATCAAGAGCACGATCTCATAGTGACGCATACACACTCCTTGTGGGTTCCGCCCTTGACGGGACTGGAAGCTGCCTGCGCCGGCGAGATTGCCGTGCAGTGCAGCAAGCGCCGCACACCAGCGTCAACGGGTGTGCAAGCGGAGAAAAGCCTGTGATTGTAGCCCGGGAAGTCACAAGACGGAGGGTGGCCCTGCCCGCGCGGCTTCAGCCGGCCTGGGCTCGGGCTGGCGCAGCTGGTCGACCACGGCATGCTCGGCGGGCGCCGGGGCACGGGTGATCAGGCTCACCAGCACCAGCACCAGGCAGCCGGCGGGCACGCCGAACACGCCGGCGGCCACCGGGTCGATGCCGAACCAGCGCAGGTCGGCACCGGCCTCGTCCACGCCGAAGAAGGCGCGTGGCCCGGCCAGGTTGCGCGCCATGTACCAGAGGCACAGGCAGGCGCCGGTGAGCATGCCGGCCACCGCGCCGGCGCGGTTGGCGCGGCGCCAGAAGATGCCCATCACCAGTGCCGGGAAGAAGGTGGCCGCTGCCAGCGAGAACGCCGCCGAGACGAACGGCAGGATGGCGGTGATGCGCAGCGACGCCACCCAGGCCGCCAGCACCGCAGTGACCAGCAACATCAGCTTGCTGAACATCACCCGCTTGATGGCCGAGGCCCGCGGCCGCACCAAGCGGAAGTAGAAATCGTGCGACAGCGCGTTGCTGATGGTCAGCAGCAGCCCGTCGGCAGTGGACAGCGCGGCGGCCAGGCCGCCGGCGGCCACCAGGTAGGTGACGGCCAGCGGCAGCCCGCCCAGCTCGGGCGCCGCCAGCACGATCATGTCTGCGCCCAGACGCAGCTCGGCAAACTGCAGCAAGCCGTCGCCATTGATGTCCTGCACCGACACCAGCGATGAGTCCAGCTTGCTCCAGCGGCGGATCCAATCCGGCAGGCTGCTGAAGCTGGTGCCCACCAGTTCGGTGAACACCTGGTACTTGACCATCACCGCCAGCGCAGGTGCGCTGAGATAGAGCAGCACGATGAAGCTCAGCGACCAGCCCACCGAGCGCCGCGCCTGGGACACCGACGGCGTGGTGTAGAAGCGCGTCAACATGTGCGGCAGCGCCGCCGTGCCCAGCATCAGGCAGAACACCAGCGCCAGGAAATTGTTGCGTGCATGGGTGCCTGCCGGCCCGGCCGTGCCCACCTGGCCGGCCTGCGGCGCCAGCCCGGCCAGCGGCTGGGCCTGGCTGAGCGCCTGTTCGCGCTCGCGCTGGTAGGCCGCTCGGGCCTCGGGCTCGCTGCGCGGCATGCGCTCCAGCCGGCGCTCGGCCTGCTGGATCTGCGCCAGCGGCGCGTTTTCGGCATGCATGCGCTCGATCTCGCGGCCGAGCAGCACGGTGTCGCTGGCCATGGCGGCCGGCACGTCGCGCAGCTTGCGCTGGGCATCGTCTGCACGCTCGGACAACAGCCGACGCACTTCGATCTCGGCCGGGTCGGCAAGCAGCTGGGCCTCGCGCTCGCTCACCACCTTCAGCTGCTGGCTGTAGCTGAACACCGGCAACCACGAGCCGGTCTGGTTCAGGCTGAGCCACATCACCGGCACGGTGTAGGCGATGATCAGCACGATGTACTGCGCCACCTGCGTCCAGGTGACGGCGCGCATGCCGCCGAGGAAGCTGCACACCAGCACGCCGCCCAGGCCGACAAACACGCCGATCTCGAACGAGAAGCCGGTGAGGTGCGAGGTGATCAGGCCCACGCCGTAGACCTGCACCACCAGGTAGACGAAGCTCACCAGCACGGTGGCGGCCACCGCGACCAGCCGCACCGCCTGGCCACCATAGCGCGCGCCCAGGAAATCGGGGATGGTGAACTGGCCGAAGCGCCGCAGGTAAGGCGCCAGCAGGATGGCCACCAGGCAGTAGCCGCCGGTCCAGCCCAGGATGTAGGCCAGACCGTCGAAGCCCTGCAGGTACAACACGCCGGCAGTGCCGATGAAGCTGGCCGCCGACATCCAGTCGGCCGCCGTGGCCATGCCGTTGTACATCGCCGGCACGCGCCGCCCGGCCACGTAGTACTCGGCCTCGTCGGTGGTGCGGCTGGCCAGGCCGATGCCGGCATACACCAGCACCGTGGCGATCAGGAAGCTGCCACCGATCCAGCCGCGCGACCAGCCATGCCGCTCCAGCAGCGCCAGCGCCACCACGAACAGCACCACCGCCAGCGTGAAGAGCGCGTAGCGGCGGTGCAGCTTGCCGGCAAAGCGGCGGGTGGATTCGACGCTGCCCGAATGCTGGCTGGACATGGGCGGGCGCAGCCGGGTTCAGGGTTCAAGCCAGCGGTGGCAGGGCTGACGGCGGTGGCCTCAGCGTGCGGCCAGCCGGGTCCAGGTGTCGACCACCGAATCCGGGTTCAACGAGATCGACACGATGCCTTCGGCGGCCAGCCAGTCGGCGAAGTCGGGGTGGTCGCTGGGGCCCTGGCCGCAGATGCCGATGTACTTGCCATGCGCCCGGCAGGCGGCGATGGCGCGGCTGATCAGCGCCTTGACGGCCGGGTCGCGCTCGTCGAAGTCGGCTGCCAGCAGTTCCAGGCCGGAGTCACGGTCCAGGCCCAGCGTCAGCTGGGTGAGATCGTTCGAGCCGATGCTCATGCCGTCGAAGTGGGCCAGGAACTGGTCGGCCAGGATGGCGTTGCTGGGCACCTCGCACATCATGATCACGCGCAGCCCGTTCTGGCCGCGCGCCAGGCCGCGGTCGGCCAGCAGCTGCACCACTTTCTCGGCCTGGGTCACGGTGCGCACGAAGGGCACCATGATCTCGACGTTGTTCAGGCCCATGTCGTTGCGCACCCGCTTGATGGCCTCGCATTCCATCGCGAAGGCATCGGCAAAGGCGCCGCTGATGTAGCGGCTGGCGCCACGGAAGCCCAGCATCGGGTTCTCTTCGTCGGGCTCGTAGCGGCTGCCGCCGATCAGCTTCTTGTACTCGTTGCTCTTGAAGTCGGACAGCCGCACGATCACCGGCTTGGGCCAGAAGGCCGCAGCGATGGTGGCCACGCCTTCGACCAGCTTGTCGACATAGAACGCGCGCGGGCTGGCGTGGCCGCGCGCCACTGATTCGACCGCCTTCTTCAGGTCGGGGGCGATGTTCGGGTAGTCGAGGATCGCTTTCGGGTGCACGCCGATGTTGGTGTTGATGATGAACTCCAGCCGCGCCAGGCCCACGCCGCTGTTGGGAATCTGTGCGAAGTCGAAGGCCAGCGTGGGGTTGCCCACGTTCATCATGATCTTCACCGGGCAATAGGGCAGCTCGCCGCGCTTGATCTCGGTGATCTCGGTCTCGAGCAGGCCGTCGTAGATGAAACCGGTGTCGCCCTCGCTGCACACCACCGTGACCAGGGCGCCGTCGGCCAGCTTCTCGGTGGCATCACCACAGCCCACCACCGCCGGAATGCCCAGTTCACGCGCGATGATGGCCGCATGGCAGGTGCGCCCACCGCGGTTGGTGACGATGGCGCTGGCGCGCTTCATCACCGGCTCCCAGTTCGGGTCGGTCATGTCGGTCACCAGCACGTCGCCTGGCTGCACCTTGTCCATCTCGCTGATGTGCGAGACCAGCCGCACCGGGCCGGTGCCGATCTTCTGGCCGATGGCGCGGCCTTGGGCCAGCACCGCACTCCGCTGCGACGACCCGCCCTTCAATCTGTAGCGGTACTCGGTCTGGTTGGCGGCCTGGCTCTTCACCGTCTCGGGCCGGGCCTGCAGGATGTAGAGCTTGCCGTCCTCGCCGTCCTTGCCCCACTCGATGTCCATGGCCCGTCCGTAGTGCTGCTCGATGATCAGCGCATAGCGGGCCAGCTCGGTCACGTCGGCATCACTGAGCGCATAACGGTTGCGCATCTCGGGCGGGTTGTCCACGGTACGCACCAGCTTGCCGGTGGCCAGGCGCTCGTCGGTGGGCGCGAACTCCATGCGGATCAGCTTGCTGCCCAGGTTGCGTCGGATGATGGCCAGCCTGCCGGCCTTCAGGCCCGGCTTGTGCACATAGAACTCGTCGGGGTTGACGGCGCCCTGCACCACCGTCTCGCCCAGGCCGTAGCTGGCGGTGATGAACACCACGTCCTCGAAGCCGCTCTCGGTATCGATGGTGAACAACACGCCGGCCGCGCCCAGGTCGCTGCGCACCATGCGCTGCACGCCGGCCGACAGCGCCACGTCGGCATGGGCGAAGCCCTTGTGCACCCGGTAGCTGATGGCGCGGTCGTTGTAGAGGCTGGCGAACACCTCCTTCATCTTGTGCAGCACATCGTCGATGCCGTGCACGTTCAGGAAGGTTTCCTGCTGGCCGGCAAACGATGCGTCGGGCAGGTCTTCGGCGGTGGCCGACGACCGCACGGCCACGGCCACGTCGCCGCCGCCGTTTTCGTCGGTCAGGGCGCGGTAAGCGGCGCGGATGTCGGCGTCGAGGGCGGGCGGCAAGGGT
>JBBRVT010000110.1:0-10866 GCA_038246615.1 Burkholderiales bacterium | reverse complement strand
GCGAGGCGGGTCTGCCGGGCCGCCGGTCCGGAGGGCGCGCCAGGGCAGGCAGCGGATGCGCACCGGCCGGCCGTCAGATCGGATCCCAGGTGAACACATCTCCGGACCGATCCAGCCCGTAGAAGCCCGACTTGAGCGCGGGCATCGCGTGCGATGCCACCGTCTCGGCCGTCCAGCCATCGCTGCGGTGCACGCTGCGCTCGGGGCGCGGCTGGCTCATCAGGAAGATCTCGTTGTTGCGCACGGCAAAGATCTGGCCGTTCACCTCTTTGGCCGCGTCGCTGACCAGATAGACGGCGATCGGCGCGATCTTGGCCGGCGTCATCTGCTGGATCTTGGCCACCCGGGCCTGCTGCTCGGCCGTGTCGGTGGGGATGCTGCCGATCATGCGGCTCCAGGCGAAGGGCGCGATGCAGTTGCTGCGCACGTCGAACTTCAGCATGTCCAGCGCGATGCTCTTGCTCAGCGCCGCAATGCCCAGCTTGGCCGCCGCGTAGTTGGCCTGGCCGAAGTTGCCGATCAGCCCCGAGGTGCTGGTCATGTGCACATAGGCACCGCTGCCCTGCTCCTTGAAGTGGCTGGCTGCGGCGCGGCTGACGTAGAACGCGCCGTACAGATGCACCTTGATCACCGCGTCCCACTCGTCCACGCTCATCTTGTGGAAGAAGCGGTCGCGCAGGATGCCGGCGTTGTTCACCACGCCATCGATGCGGCCGTAAGTGTCGAGCGCTGTCTGGATGATGCGGCCGGCCGCAGCCACCTCGGCCACGCTGTCGGTGCTGGCCACCGCCTGGCCACCGGCGGCCACGATCTCGGCCACCACCTGCTGCGCCGGGCCGGCGTCGCCGCCCTCGCCCGACACACTGGCGCCGATGTCGTTGACGACGACCCTGGCACCCTGTGCTGCGCACTGCAGCGCGATGTCGCGGCCGATGCCGCCGCCGGCACCGGTGACGACGACGACCTTGCCTTCCAGCATGCTTCCTTGGCTCATGGGGTGTGTTCCTTCTCTGTCAGAAATCGGGCTGCGGTTTGTGGGTCGGCTGCGTGATCGTGAGGTCAGCCGGCGCGCTTGCCGCCATCCATCGCGCGGGCGATCAGCTCTTTCATCACCTCGTTGCTGCCGCCGTAGATGCGGCCCACCCGGGTGTCGGCATACAGCCGGGCGACCGGGTAGTCGTTCATGTAGCCGTAGCCGCCGTGCAGCTGCACGCATTCATCGACCACCTGGCTCACCATCTCGCTGACCCACCACTTGCTCATCGACGCGGTGGCCACGTCCAGGGTGTCGTTCATCGCGCGGGCGATGCAGTCGTCGATGAAGCTGCGTGCGATGGTCAGCTTGGTCTGGCATTCGGCCAGTTTGAAGCGGGTGTTCTGCATCGCCATCAGCGGCTTGCCGAAGATCTGGCGCTGTTGCACATAGGCCAGGGTCTCGTCGATGGCGCGCTGCATGGTGGCCACGCCGCCCACGCCGATGATCAGCCGCTCCTTGGGCAGCTGCTCCATCAGCTGCACGAAGCCGCGGCCCTCTTCGGTGCCCAGCAGGTTGCTGCAAGGCACGCGCATGTCGTCGAAGAACAGCTCGGCGGTGTCCATGGTGTGCTGGCCCACCTTGTCCAGCAGCTTGCCGCGGCGAAAGCCTTCCAGCCCGTCGACCTCGGCCATCACCAGGCTGATGCCCTTGCCGCCAGCCTCTGCGCCGGTGCGGGCCACGATGCAGACCAGGTTGGCGTGGTAGCCGTTGGTGATGAAGGTCTTGGCGCCGTTGATGACGTAGGAGTCGCCGTCTTGTCCTGTCCCACGCCTGGCGCTGGTGCGGATGGCCTGCAGGTCGGTGCCGGCGCCGGGCTCGGTCATCGCGATGGCGGCCACCAGTTCGCCGCTGGCCATCCTGGGCAGCCACTTCTTCTTCTGCCATTCGGTGGCATAACGCAGGATGTAATGGGCCACGATCGCCGAGTGCACGCTGTTGCTGAAACCGCCGGCCATCTTGTAGGCGTGGCTCTGGGTGAGCACCACCTCGTGGCGGAAGTCACCGCCGCCGCCGCCGTACGCTTCCGGAATGCTGGCGCACAGCAAGCCGGCGGCTCCAGCCTTGGTCCACAGGTCGCGGTCGGCGCGGCGTTGCGCGCGCCAGCGGGCGTCGTTGGGCAGGCATTCCTTGTCGAAGAACTTGTTGGCGGTGTCCGCCAGCATCTGCAGGTCGCTGTCCATCCAGGCGGATGTGGGTTGGGCAATCATGGTGCGGTCCTTCAGGAAATGACGATGACGGCGTCGCCGGTCAGCTTGACCTGGCCGTGCTGGTTGGTGGTCTGCAGGGCCAGGCGGGCGCGGCGTTCGGTCTTGTCGCCCAACGGCACGTCGAACAGCTCGGTCACCGTGCCGCTGCAGGTGATGGCCTCGCCCACCTGGGTGATGGCGACGAAGCGCACGCCGTAGTCGCGGATGCGCTGCTGCGGCACCCAGTTGGTCAGCAGCCGGCCGAGGTAGGCCATCGACAACATGCCGTGGGCAAACACGTCGGGCGAGCCGCCGGCGCGGGCGTAGTCGGTGTCCACATGCATCGGGTTGTGGTCGCCCGAAGCGCCGCAGTACAGCGCCAGCGTCAGCCGGCTGACCGGGGCTGTGGTGAAGGCGGGCAGCGCATCACCGATCTTGAGTTGGGACAGATCAGCCATGGCGCACCACCGTGATGCCGTGCAGATCGGCGATGTGTTGTCCGTGCTGGTTGGTCACCCGCGTCTCGCGCACGATGAATTCCAGCAGCCCGCCTTTCTTGGCGTAGATGTCGGCGATGCGCTGCTCGAAGTGCAGCGTGTCGCCGGCATAGGCCATGGCGTGGTGGTTGAAGCGCTGCTCGCCATGCAGCACCTTGGGCACCGGGAGGTCCAGCAGGTCGCGCAGCGCGCCGGGGTTGGGGCTCTCCATCTCCAGGCAGAACAGGAAGGTGGGCGGCACCGGCAGCGCCGGGTGGCCGGCGGCCTGCGCGGCGGCTTCGTCGGTGTAGACCGGGTCGGTCTGGGCGATGGCCCTGGCGAAGAACTTGAGCCGGCCTCTTTCCACCTCGGCGCTGAAGGGCGCGAAGCGGTGGCCGATGTATTGGGTGTCGAGCGGCATGTCAGGCATCCATTTTTTCATAGAGCGTGACGACGCAGGCGCCGCCCAGCCCCAGGTTGTGCTGCAGCGCCAGCTGCGCACCTTCCACCTGGCGCTGCTGGGCCTGGCCGCGCAGCTGCCAGGTGAGTTCTGCACACTGCGCCAGGCCGGTGGCGCCCAGCGGGTGGCCCTTGCTGAGCAGCCCGCCAGAGGGGTTGGTGACGACGCGGCCGCCATAGGTGTTGTCGCCGTCGAGGATGAACTGTTCAGCCGTGCCCTCGGGCGTCAGGCCCAGGCTCTCGTAGGTGATCAGCTCGTTGGCGGTGAAGCAGTCGTGCAGCTCGACCACGTCCAGGTCTTCAGGCCCGATGCCGGCAGCGGCGTACACCTGGGCTGCGGCGGCGCGTGCCATGTCAGCGCCCACCAGCTTGCGGGCGTCGTGGCTGCCGAAGGTGCTGGGGCCGTCGGTGGTCATGGCCTGGGCGGCGATGCGCACCCGCATGTCGAGCCCATGGCGGCGGGCAAAGTCGGCGCTGCAGACGATGGCTGCCGCCGCGCCACAGGTGGGCGGGCAGCACTGCAGCCGGGTCAATGGGTCGAACACCGACGGCGAGGCCATCACCTCGTCCAGCGTGACGGTCTGGCGGAACACCGCCAGCGGGTTGCGTGCCGCATGCTGCCGGGCCTTGACCGAAATGCGCCCGAAGGTGCTGGGCGCGATGCCGTACTGGGCCATGTAGTCGCGCGCCGCGCCGCCGAAGAATTGCGCCGCGCGCGGCGCCGCTGGCTCCCAGCCCTGGTCTTCGGTCAGCGTGTCGATGAAGCGCGCCAGCGGCGACGGCCGGTCGGCCCACACGCCCTTCAGCGGGCCGGGCACCATCTGCTCGAAGCCCAGCGCCAGCACGCAGTCGGCCGCGCCCGAGGCCACCGCCTGGCGCGCCAGCCACAGCGCGGTGCTGCCGGTGGCGCAGTTGTTGTTGACGTTGACCACCGGGATGCCCGACAACCCCACGCCGTAGATCGCCGCCTGGCCAGCAGTGCTGTCGCCGAACACATAGCCCACGTAGGCCTGCTGCACCAGTGCGTAGTCGATGCGGGCATCGTCCAGCGCCAGCCGTGCGGCCTGGCTGCCCATCACGTCGTAGGGCGCGCTGGCGCCGGGTTTGGTGAACGGGATCATGCCCACGCCCACCACATGCACTGCCTGGCTCATGTCGGTCTCCTGTCGGGTTCTGGTTGAGGTCATTCGCCGGCGCGGGATGGCCCCGGCGTGCGGTAGCGGAAGGTGCCCATGGCCTTGGCCGTCACCGTGCCCTGCGCGTCGGTGATCTCGGCTTCGCAGAAGCACACGCTCTTGCCGCCGCCGGTGGCGCGGCCGGTGGCGGTGATGTCGCCCACGGCGGGCCGCATGAAGGCGATGTGCATGTCGATGGTGACCACCTCGCGCTGGTAGTCGATGCGGCTGAGCGCGGCATTGGCCATCGCGCTGTCGAGCAGGCTCATCACCACGCCGCCATGGCCACCACCGTGGTTGTTCAGCAGGTCGGGCCGCAACGCCAGTTGCACCACCGCCACGCCGTCGGCTTCGTGCGTGATGCGCGCGCCGATCATCTGCAGAAACGGGATCACCCGGGCACGGCCGTCGTGGTGTGCGGGGGCGGGCGCGGGCAGGGTCATCGTGGCTGGGGTGGCAAAGCTGGGGTGGCAAACGGGCAGCTCGACAGCATCGGCGCGCAGCGCCGCCCGGCCAATGGCCAAGCCGCACTTTGTGATTGGCAAAAGCGATCAGCCAGGGTTCGACCGGAGGCGACACCCACCGGTCAAGGCCGCGACAGTGGCCGCCCGCCTGCAGGCCTGGAGCGGTGCGGGTAATCACCCACCAAGGAGACCGTCGTGTCCCTGAACCAGGCACTGAACCAGCCCCGCGCCGCCCGCCTGCGCCGTGCCCTGGTGCCGCTGGACAGCGGCAGCATCACCCGCGCCAGCGGCGACAACTTCAGTACCCGCGCACCGCTGGCCACCGGCCTGGGCGGGCCGGTGCAGATGGTGCCGGGCCCCGACGGCATGCTCTACCTGACCGAGGCCGCCGGCATGGTGCAGCGCATCAACCCCAAGGACGGCAGCAAGACCCAGGTGGCCACCGGCCTGGCGCTGCCCGAGGGCCTGGCCTTCACGCCCTGGGGGTCGCTGATCGTGGCCGAGGCGGCTGCGGGCAAGCTGACCGAGATCGATCTGGCCAACGGCCAGCGCCGCACAGTCGCCGACAACCTGCCCATCGGCCTGAGCGGCGGCCCCGGCATGCCGCCGCCCCATGTGCCCACCGGCGTGGCGGTGGGCGCCGACGGCAGCATCCATGTCAGCGCCGACCGCAACAACGCCACCTACCGCATCCGGCCGGCGCGCTGACGGCGGGTGAACCCAAGACCGCGTCAGGCGCGGCGTCAGTACAGCCGCACCGCCATGTCGAAGTGCCAGGTGCGACGGATCTCGACCACGTCGTAGTCGCGTGCCAGCGCCGGCGAGAACATCGGATACGGCGCCTGGCTCTGCACGATGCGGCGGACCGCCGCGTCCAGCTCGGCCACGCCGCTGGACAGCACGAAGCTGACCGATTCCACCGAGCCGTCGCTGCGGATGGCCACCGTCACCATCGGCTGGGTGTGCGGCCGCCGCACCAGATCGCGCACCAGGTCGAAGGACTGGTTCAGCTGGATCTTGCGGGCCCAGGCCTCGGCATACAGCACCAGCTCGGCATGGGCGTCGGCGCGGCCGAACAGCCGGCCGCGGCGCAAGTTGCTGGCTGAAGGCGGCAGCCTCTGCAGCTGGCCCGATGCCGGCGTGGCGGCCGCAGTGGCAGCGTCCCGGCGGGCGGCCTCCTCGTCGAGCTGGCGACCGATGGCGCGCAGCCGGGCCTCGCGGCGCGCCTCGGCCTCGCCGGCAGACGCTGCGGCCCCTGCTGCTGCCACTGCTGCGACGGCGGTGCGTGCGGTGTCCTGCGCGGCGGCGGCCTGCCGCGCCGCGTCTGCGCGGGCAGCCTCGGCGCGCTGGGCTTCCCCACGCTGGGCTTCCACACGCTCGGCTTCCTGCCTGGCCGCCTCTTGACGCGCTGCGTCCTGCCGTGCGGCCTCCTGCCGGGTTGCCTCCTGCCGTGCGGCATCCTGCCGGCTTGCCTCCTGACGCACAGCCTCCAGGCGCTGCACATCCAGGCGGGCCGCTTCGGCGCGCAGCGCTTCCTGCCGGGCAGCCTCCTGCTTTGCCGCTTCCAGGCTGGCCAGCGCCTGGCGGGCCGCCGCCTGCCGTGCGGCGTCCTCGCGCGCGGCGGCGAGGCGTTCGGCCTCGCGTTGTGACGCCTCGCGCAGCGCCTGCTCGGCAGCGCGTGCCAGGGATTCGGCCTGGCGGCGCTGCTGCACGGCATCGTCGGTGTCGCGCGGCGCTGCCGCTGCATCGGAGCCGGACGCGCCGGGCGCGGCCACGGACGCCGCCACGGACGCCGCTACGGACGCCGCCACTGACGTCGCCACGGACACCGGCGCAGGTGCTGCCGGCAGGGCATCGTCGGACCGGGCGACGGCGATCACGGCGGTCTCCGGCGCCGGCACCGGCGTGGGCGTGGGCATGGGTGCGGGCATGGGTGCGGGCTCGGGTGCGGGTGCGGGTGCGGGTGCGGGCGGCAGGGCCGACGCTGGCGCGGGTGCGGGCACTGCCTGCAATGCAGGTGCCGGCACTGCCAGCGGCACGCCGCTCGGTGCTGCGGGCGTCGGCGCTGTCACCTCGGATGCGGTCTCGGCCTGCGGTGGCGCCAGCACCACCGTGGCGGCATGCATCTGGCTGTCCGCTGGTGTCGCTGGTGGCGCAGCCGCCACCAGTGGAGGCGCGCGCTGACCGGCTTGCGCCAGGCCGCTTGGCATGATGGCTGTGGCTGTGGCTGTGGCTGTGGCTGTGGCCGTGGTGGCGGCTGTCGCTGTGGCTGTGGCTGTGGCTGTGGCTGTGGCGGTGGCCGGCGCCAGCAGCACCCGCAGTTCAGGCGCCTGGCCACGCCGTTCCTGCCAGGGAAAGCCGAAGCCCGGCAGGCCCGTGCTGCCGTCACCGAAGGTCAGGCCCAGCAGCAGGCTGTGCAGCAGCAACGAGACCAGCAGCGCAGCGTTGCGCCGCCGGTGGTTCGGCGCCTGTCCCGGCACCAGCACCACCACCCGTTCAGCCCACCAGGTCGCCGGCGATCCAGTCGCGCAACAGGGCCATGCCGTCGGGCGGCAGCGGCAGCTGCTCACGCTGGCAGAGGAACAGCACCTGGTTCAACAGCCGCTGGGCCAGGGTGTGCACATCGTCGGCGCCGCGGCCAAACACATGGCCGTTCAGCTGCATGCCGCGCAGCAGGAACACCACGTCGCGCAGCGACACATCCACCGCCGGCTCATGCGCCAGGCAGGCGCTGCGCACGCGGCGCGCGGTCTCGGTGGGTTCATAGGGGCGCTGGGCCAGGTCGGCGCACAGCGCGTCGAGCACAGCCCGCACCGCCGGTGGCGGCAGCAACGGTGCGCCGGTGAGCTGGCTCACTTCGCGCGCCAGCGGCAGCACGGCGGCATGCGCGGCCCAGGCAGGGTCGGCCGGCGCTGGCGACTCGGGCAGGTCGCCGTCCAGCGCGGCGGGCACAGTGTCGGTGGCGTCCGGCGGGGCCATGCCAGCGTCGGCCGCTGCGGCACCGACTTCCGGCGGTTGCGGCTCGTTGTCCACCGGCGCGGCCAGCCCGCTGGCATGGCGGTCCGGGTCGGCGATGCGCCCGCCCGAGCCGCTGAGCCACACCAGCCGGTCCAGCCCCAGCGAGCGGAAGAAGGGTTTGAACAGGCCGTGGCCGTTCCAGCTGTCCAGCGCCTGCCCGTAGACCTGCCGCAGGCGCAACGCCAGCGGCCCGGCGGGCACCGGGTTGGGCGATTGCGCCACTGCCGCCTCGATGCGGCGGGCAATGTCGGCCAGCTGCGCCGTGTCGAGCGGCGGCGGGGCCGGCGCAGCCGGCTCGGCCGCCATGGGCGCCGGCGGCGGGGCCGTGGTGGCCTGCGGCGTGCCCGGTGTGGGGGGAGTCTCGGCGCCCTCGGCATGCTCGGCTGCCAGGCCCAGCGCCTGCTCGATGAACAGCCGCTCGTCGATCAGCAGGTCGGCGCTGGCCTGGTAGGCCGCCGACGGAAAGCCGATCGCCAGCACCGAGGTGCGGCGGTCGTACCGGCGCAGCTTGCGCAGCACCGGGGTGAAGTCGGCGTCGGCCGACAGCACGATGAACTCGTCGTAGCGGGTCTCGTGCTGCAGCAGCTCGATGATGTCGAGCACCATGTGGATGTCGGTGCTGGTCTTGCCCTGGCTGGTGACTGGCGGGCAGTCGACGATCTCGAAGCCGGCGCGCAGGAAGGCGTGGCGGTACTGCTGGTACCAGCTGGGGTTGAGATAGCAGCGGCGCACCAGCACGCGCCGGCGTGCGGCCGGGTCCGGGTGGCCGTCGGGGATCTCCAGCCGATCGGCCAGCCAGCGCATCCACTCGACGGGCTGGCGCGCGAAGCGCTCGGCCGCCGCCGGCTGCAGTGCCCGCAGCTGGGTGAAGACATTGTCGAAATCGACGAACAGGGCACTTTTCATGGCGGTCCGGTGGCAGGGGCAGGGGCAGGCAGGTGCGGGCCGCCGGGCAAGGTGGCCATGCGGGTCAGACGGTACTCGCCGGGCGCCACGCCGGTCCATTTCTTGAAGGCGCGGTGGAAGGTGCTGGCCTCGGAGAAGCCCAGCTGCTGCGCGATCTCGGGCAGGGTCAGCTCGGGCCGGGCCAGGCAGGCGATGGCAGCGTCGCGGCGCAGCGCGTCCTTCAACGCCTGGAAGCCGTGGCCCTCCTCGCGCAGGCGGCGGCGCAGGGTCTGCGGCGCGATCGCCATGGCCGCACCCACCGCCTCCAGCGACAGGTCGGTGGCGTCCAGCCGGCGGTGCAGCAGGCGGCGGATGCGCTCGGACAGGCTGCCGGCATCGCGGTACTTGACCAGCAGGTTGGCCGGCGCACCGGCCAGGAATTCACGCAGGCTCTGCGGGTTCTGCACCACCGGCAGCTGCAGCCAGCGTGCGTCGAAGCGCAGGCCCACATGGGCCTGGTCGTGGCGGATCGGCGCCTGGTAGACCCGCGAGCTGTCGCTGCGCGGAGCCGGCTCGGTGTAGTCGACGCTGAGCACCGGCACCCGCCGCGCCACCAGCCAGCAGGCCAGGCCGAAGGCGAGCAGCAGGAAGGCCTTTTGCGCGTAGTCGAGCCGCGGGTTCAGCGGGGTGTCTGCTGCGCAGCGGCGCAGCAGCTGCACCCGCGCCACGCCACCCTGCACCACCAGCCGCGGCACGAAGTCGGCCAGCAGCCCGTGGTGGTGGCGGAAGCCCTGGCGCAGTGCCTCTTCCAGCGTCTGGCAGCGCAGCAGCTGGCTGGCGCAATGGCCGAAGCTGCCCACCGGCAGCGGCTGGCTGCACAGGCCCCACAACTCGTCACGCAGGCTGCGGCGCAGCACCCGGATCAGCAGCGCGTACTGCGCCAGCGACACCCGCGCCAGCGGCGACTCCAGCAGTGCCGGCGGGATGCCGGCACGCTGCAGCAGCGGGGCGCCGGCGCGGCCCTGGTGCTGGGCGCCCTGCAGGATCAGGCGCACCTGCTGGATGGCGACGGTGTGCTGGGTCACGGACGGCGGCAGCGCCAGCGGGCGCGGCGGGCAAGGCAGACGGCAGGCAGCGGCATGCCGCCATCCTACGTTTGTCGGCCGCTTGTCCGGCCGCTGCCGGTCGGGTCAGGCCCGGACCTGGTCGCGGCGCGCGGCACGGGCGCCAGATTGCCCGACGCCCAGCGGCAGGTCTGGGGGCAATCTCGACTGACAGGCGTCCGACAAGTTCTAGACAAACGGATGGCTCGATTCAGTTTGCGCGGTGCAGGCAGCGTGTGCCCGGGCGCCCATTGACGAACGACGAACCGGCTTGGAACAACGGGTCGCGTCGGGCTCCAGCGTTCGCCATCGAACAGACAGAGCGGCTTGGTTGCCACAAGCTGGTGCCCTGACGTTCAACGCAGCGATCGACATCTCTGCGGGCCTGTCAGAGCCTGCCGGCCTTGACTGTCATTTCCATGAGGAACACAACATGCCAGACGACAACATGATCGCCAGTGCCGCACACGAAACAGGCTGCTGCCCGGCATACGGCTTGCGCGGAGCACCGCATGAAGGCTACAGCCTGTCACGACGGTCTCCGGGTCGATGATGCGAAGTCCACTTGCAGCGTCGCCGTGTCTTGCTGCGAGACGTCCAGCGAGCAGTCGAACACCGCTTGTGGATGCTCAGCCAAGTGATGTGCTGAAAAAACCTGGACTGTGACGCAGTTGCTGCGGGCCGAGATTCGGACCGCGAGCCCAAGCTCGAGACCGGCCACTGTCGAGAACAACCCAGGCTGCGCACCGAGCCGGTCGGTAGCGGGCTTGTTGTCCGGGCGATGTGAACCGCCTGAAACCACTTCGCGCTCGTTGGCGCACGCAAAGGAATCGAATCATGAACAGAATCATCTGGCTCGTTGGCGCCGTCGTCATCGTTTTGTTTATCTTGGGCTACTTCGGCATGCGCTGACGTTGCCCGGCATGGGCGGCGGTCGAGCCTTTCACAGCGAGACGCACGATGACGTATCGCTGAGGCCGTCAGGTTCCTATCGCAGGGCTGCACGCAGCCCGTGCATGTCAGGGACCGTATGCAGGGAAACTGGAAGCAAGAGGTCGGCGAG
>JBBRVT010000109.1:0-11069 GCA_038246615.1 Burkholderiales bacterium | reverse complement strand
TGCTCGCCCGCGCTGCAGCGCCCGGTGCAGTTCGGCGCCGATGTCGTCATCCACTCCGGCACCAAGTACCTGGACGGCCAGGGCCGGGTGATCGCCGGTGCGCTGTGCGGGACCGAGGACCTGCTGCAGAGCCGGATGCTGCCGGTGATGAAGTCGGGCGGGCTCACGCTGTCGCCGTTCAACGCCTGGGTGGTGCTCAAGGGCCTGGAGACGCTGTCGGTGCGCATGCAGGCGCACAGCCAGCGTGCGCTGCAGGTAGCGCAGTGGCTGCAGCAGCAGCCGCAGGTGGCGCGGGTGCACTACCCCGGGCTGGAAAGCCACCCGCAGCACCGTCTGGCGATGGCGCAGCAGAACGGCAGCGGCGGCGCGGTGGTCAGCTTCGACGTGACCGGGCAGGGCGGTGATGCACTGCGCGCGCGGGCCTTCCAGGTGATCGACGCCGCCGAGGTGGCGTCCATCACCACCAACCTGGGCGATGTGAAGACCACCATCTGCCACCCGGCGTCTACCTCGCACGGCCGCCTGAGCGAGGCCCAGCGCCAGGCCGCCGGCATCGGCCAGGGGCTGGTGCGCTATGCGGTGGGCCTGGAGGATGTGGAAGACCTGAAGGCCGACCTGCTGCGCGGCCTGGAGCAGCTGGCATGACAGCGACCACCCATCCTGCCACTCAGGCCACCCAGGCCACCCAGGCCACCCACCCGGGCACCGTCCGCACCCGCATCGCGCCGTCGCCCACCGGCTTCCTGCACCTGGGCACCGCGCGCACCGCCTTGTACTCGTGGGCCTATGCGCGCCACCATGGCGGGCAGTTCGTGCTGCGCATCGAAGACACCGACGTGGCGCGCAGCACGCAGGATTCGGTCGACCAGATCCTGGCAGCGATGCGCTGGCTGGGCCTGACGTACGACGAAGGCCCGGTCTACCAGATGCAGCGGCTGGCGCGCTACCACGCGGTGGTCGAGCAGATGATCGCCGCCGGCACCGCCTACCGCTGCTACGCGACGCCGGACGAGCTGGACGCGATGCGCGAGGCGCAGAAGGCCCGCGGCGAGAAGACCCGTTACGACGGCCGCTGGCGCCCGGCGCCCGGCAAACCGCTGCCGCCGGTGCCCGATGGCGTGAAACCGGTGGTGCGCTTTGCCAACCCGGACCATGGCATCGTCCACTGGGACGACCTGGTGAAGGGCCCGATCAGCATCGCCAACCACGAGATCGACGACCTGATCATCCTGCGGCCACCCGCTGAAGGCGCACCTGATGGCACGCTGGGCGTGCCCACCTACAACTTCGCCGTGGTGGTCGACGACTGGGACATGGGCATCACCCATGTCTTTCGTGGCGACGAGCACATCAACAACACGCCCTGGCAGATCAACATCTTCCGCGCGCTGGGCGCGCCGCTGCCGCAGTTCGGCCATTGCCCGGTGATTCTGGGCGAGGACGGGCAGAAACTCAGCAAGCGGCGCGGTGCGGTCAGCGTCACCGCCTACCAGGAGAACGGCTACCTGCCCGAGGCGATGCTGAATTACCTGGCGCGGCTGGGCTGGAGCCACGGTGACGAAGAGCTGTTCAGCCTGGCGCAGATGGTGGCCTGGTTCGACGGCAGCCACCTGAGCAAGAGCCCGGCGCAATGGGACGCGGCCAAGCTTACCTGGGTGAACGCCCACTACATCAAGCAGGCCGACGACGCCAGGCTGGCCGTGCTGGTGGCGGCGCAGCTCGCCGGCCGCGGCGTGCAGGTGCCGGCCGATGCGCGGCTGGCGGCCATGTGCGCGCTGTTCAAGGACCGCTGCAACACCACGGTCGACCTGGCCGACTGGCTGCAGATGTACTTCGCGCCGGTGACGCCGTCGGCCGACGACCTGGCCGCCCACCTGACCGACGCGGTGCGCCCGGCGCTGGTCAGCCTGCGTGACCGCCTGGCGTCGTTGGGCGCGGACAGCCCCTGGGACAAGGCCGGCATCGCCCAGGCGCTGAAGGACACGCTCGCCGAGCACAAGCTGAAGATGCCGCAGTTGGCGATGCCGCTGCGTGCGCTGCTGTGCGGCCGCACGCAGACGCCGTCGGTCGACGCGGTGGTGGCGCTGTTCGACCCGGTGACGGCCCTGGCCCGCTTGCAGCACGTTTGAAGCCTGTGCTACAGTCATCGACTTGCTTGAACAGCACTTGGGGGTATAGCTCAGCTGGGAGAGCGCTTGCATGGCATGCAAGAGGTCAGCGGTTCGATCCCGCTTACCTCCACCAGATTGCAACTGGCGGCGCTGTTCAAGTCGATGATGTGCAGCCAACACGTGAATTTCAGTCCCCTTCGTCTAGAGGCCTAGGACACCACCCTTTCACGGTGATTACAGGGGTTCGAATCCCCTAGGGGACGCCACACACACTGCCCGCAAGCTGGTCGGCGGTGGCAGGCAAAGAGCACTTCGGTGCTCTTTTTTGTTTCCGGCGCTGCAATCTGCGCCGGCGAGTTGTGCGGGCCAGTTGCACGGGCCAGTTGCGCGGGCCAGTTGCACGGGCCTGTTGCCCCGGTATCCGGTGCTGTCGCCTGCGGGCTATCGTCGCGCACGCAGCTCTGCATCATGGTGGTTCCACCACCCCTTTGCAGGCGCACATGACCGACACCACCACCACCCTGGACCTGGCCGCCCTGGTCGACGATCTGTTCAGGCTGCTGCGGCTGAAGACCACGCCGATCGGCATGCAACTGTTCGAGACGGTGGAGGCGATGCAGGCCGTGCCGCGCATCCGCCGGCCCAAGGGCAGCGTACACACCACCGACCAGATCGTCGGCCAGGCGGCGCGGCTGGGCTTCACCGTGGGCATCACCGTCGACGATCTGGTCGGCCAGCAGTGCGGCGCGGTGATCGGGCTGGCGCCGCAGGACGCCAGCTTCCAGGCCGGCAAGGCCTTCACCGGGGTGTGGTTCGCCACCGAGGCCGATGCCGCTGCGCACCAGCAGGCCATGACCTGCGTGCCGCATGGCCGCTACCTGGCGATGGCGGTGTCGCCGCTGGCGGCCGGCCGCCTGCCGGCGCCGCAGATCGCACTGGTCTACGCCAACCCGGCGCAGATGATCCTGCTGATCAACGGCCTGCAATGGGCCGGCTACCGCAAGCTGCAATGGGGCGCGGTGGGCGAATCTGCCTGCGCCGACAGCTGGGGCCGGGCCTTGGCCACCGGCGAGCCCAGCCTGGCGCTGCCGTGCTTTCCCGAGCGCCGCTATGGCGGCGTGCCCGACGACGAACTGCTGATGGCCCTGCAGCCGGCGCACCTGGCCAAGGCGGTGGACGGGCTCAAGCACCTGGCGGCCAACGGCCTGCGCTACCCGATTCCGCCCTACGGCGTGCAGAACGACGTGCGCGCCGGCATGGCGGTCAGTTACGGGCAGAAGTGACGGATTTGGCGCTGCAGGCTTCAGGTTGGGGCGCTGGCGGTCGATACCACACCAACGGCAGCTTCATGCCAGCCCTGGCAGGCTGCCGGGTTCACCAACCTTGCTGCCCTGCCCGGGCACCGTCGGAGCCACATCTGCCATGACCACCCTGCAATCCATCCACTTTGCCGACGCCAGCCTGGCGGCAGCACTGCCCAGCATGGGCGATGCCGAGCTCGACGCGCTCGAATTCGGCGTGATGGGCTTCGACGCCGAGACGGTGGTGCGGCGCTACAACGCCACCGAGTCGCGGCTGGCCGGCCTGTCGCCGCAGCGGGTGCTGGGGCACCCGCTGTTCACCGTGGTGGCGCCGTGCATGAACAACTTCCTGGTGGCCCATCGCTTCGAGGAAGCCGCTGCCGCCGGCACCGCGCTCGATGAGACCGTTCCGTACGTGCTGACGCTGCGCATGCGGCCGGTGCGGGTGCAGCTGCGCCTGCTGGCCGAACCCGGCGCGGCGCTGCGCTACGTGCTCGTGTTGCGGCCAGCCTGAGGCGCCGCGCCATGGACGACGGCCTTGCGGAAGAGCATGAAGCGCTGATGCAGTTTCTGTACATGGCCCCGATCGGGCTGGTGCAGGCCCGCATCGACGGCGAGATCCTGATGGCCAACCCGCTGTGCGCGCAGCTGCTGATGCCGCTGGCACCCGACGGCGCGCTGGACAACCTGTTCACCGCGCTGCAGGGCCTGGTGCCGGATCTGGCCCACCGCACTGCCGCCTTCGTTGGCAGCCACGGCATGGTCTGCGAGGGCATGCAACTGACCATCGGCCGGTCCGTGGCCAGCGCTGTGGCCAGCGCTGTGGGTGGCGCTATGGGGGGCGCGGTGGGCGGCTCGGTCGGCAGTGCCGAGGGCAAGGGCCCGCAGGTGCTGTCGCTCAGCCTGATGAAGCTGGACGCCGGGCGCCTGATGGCCGTGCTCAGCGACATCACCCAGACCGTGCAGCGCGACCGCGCGCTGCGCCACAGCCAGGCCTGGATCCACACCATCACCAACAGCATCAGCGACTACGCCCTGGTGCCGCTGGACAGCGCCGGCTGCGTGGCCGAGTGGAACGCCAGCATCGGCCGGCTCACCGGCTTCGAGGCGGCGGCCATCCTGGGCCAGCCGATGGCCGCCTTCTACCCAGCCGGGCAGATGCCGGCGCAGCGCCTGGCCGACCGCCTGCAAGAGGCTGACCAGCATGGCTGGACACTGGACGAGGGTTGGCGCCAGCGTGCCGATGGCAGCCGCTACTGGGGCAGTGCGCTGATTGCGCCATTGCACGCGCCGGGTGACAGCCCGCCCGAGGAGCGCGCCTACAGCCTGATCCTGCGCGACATCACCGACCAGCGCGAGGCCAACGAAACCCTGCGCCGCTCGGTGCTGTGCGACCACCTCACCGGCGTGGCCAACCGCCGCGCCTTCTTCGAGGCGGCCGAGCTGGAGCTGGCACGCTGGGCGCGGCAGCCGCGGCCGTTGTCGGTGGTGGCGGTCGACGCCGACCACTTCAAGCGGATCAACGACCGCCACGGCCATGCCGCTGGCGATGCGGTGCTGCGCCACCTGGCTGCCGGCCTGGGCGCCTGCTTCCGCGGCGTCGACCTGGTGGCCCGCACCGGCGGCGAGGAATTTATGGTGCTGCTGCCCGGCACCACCCACGATGGCGCACTGGCGGCGGCTGAACGGCTGTGCCGCAGCCTGCATGCGCAGGCGGTGCAGGTCGATGGCGTGGCCATCCCCTGCACCGTCAGCGCCGGCGTGGCCAGCATGGACGCCGATGTGCCGAACCTGGCCGCACTGATGGCGCGCGCCGACCTGGCGCTGTATGCCGCCAAGTCGGGCGGGCGCAACCAGGCGCTGCCGTGGCACGCCGGGCTCAGCCATGCCGCGCCGCTGGCTCAGGCGCCAGCCCTGCAGGCGTGACGGAGACTGCCAGATGGACGACGACAGCACCGCCGACGAGGCTTTGATCCAGTTTCTCTACAGCGCGCCCATCGGGCTGCTGCAGGCCACGCCGGACGGGCAGATCACCTTGATCAACCCGATGTCGGCACAGCTGCTGATGCCATTGGCGCCCGACGGCGCACTGGACAACCTGTTCGACCTGCTGCAGACGCTGGCGCCCGGTCTGCGCGCCATGGTGGCGGCCCGGTCCGAGCCCGGCGCGGTGGTGTGCGAGGCGCTGCGCCTGCCGCTGGGGCCACTGCTGCCCGACCAGCCGGCACGCACCCTGGCGCTGCGCCTGACGTGGCTGAGCAGTGCCCTGCTGATGGGCTGCCTCAGCGACGTGACGCACACGGTGCAACAAGAGCAGCAGCGCCTGGAATCGCATCTGCGCCGGGCAGACCGCACCGACACCCTCACCGGCCTGCCCAACCGCGCCGTGGTGCGTGAACGCGTGGCGCAGGCCATCGCCCGCCAGCGTGCCGATACGGCCGCCAACTTCATGCTGCTGTGCATCAATGTCGACCGCTTCGACCAGGTGAACCTGCGCCACGGCGCGGCGGTGGGCGACACCGTGCTGCGCCAGATGGCCAAGCGGCTGAACGCCGCCGTGCGCCCGGGCGACGCGGTGGGCCGGGCGGTGCCGGCTGCGTCCACCGCAGCGCGTGTGGGCGGCGATGAATTCGTGTTGGTGATCGACGGGCCGCGCCGTGCCGACGATGTGCATGGCATCGCCCAGCGCGTGGTCGACACCTTGTCTCGCCCGTACACCGCAGACGGCCACCTCCTGCACCTTGCCGTGAGTTTGGGCGTGGTGGTCGGTGATGCGGTGGGCGATTTGGTGGGTGATGCGGTGGGTGATGCGGTGGGCGATGCGGTGGGCGATGCAGCCGGCGACCCAGCCCCCGCCAGCGCCGACGCGCCGCCCGACGACCCGCTGGCGCTGCAGGCCGACGTGCTGCTGCAAGATGCCACCGTCGCCATGCGCGAGGCCAAGAGCGCCGGCGGTGCCCGCTTTGCGGTGTTCGACCCGTTGATGATGGTGCGCGCCATCCGCCGCGGCACCATCGAGGCCGAACTGCGCCGCGCGCTGACCGACAGCGAGCTGTTCGTGGTCTACCAGCCCATCGTGCCGCTGACCGGGCCCGACGCCGGCACCGGGGATGGCAACAGCGTCGAGGCACTGGTGCGCTGGCAGCATCCGCAGCGCGGCACGGTGCCGCCGCTGCACTTCATCGAGGTGGCCGAGCAGACCGGGCTGATCGTGGCGCTGGGCGCCTTCGTGCTGGAGGCGGCGTGCCGGCAGTTCATGCGCTGGCGCAAGACGCTGGGTGCCGCCGCGCCGCAATCGCTGTCGGTCAACCTGTCGCGCGCGCAACTGGTCGACGCCAGCCTGGTGCAGCAGGTGCGGCAGACGCTGGCCGCCTGCGGCATGCCTGCAGCCTGTCTGCAGCTGGAGGTCACTGAAAGCCTGGCGGCGCAGGACGACGCGGTGCGCGGCCACCTGCATGCGTTGAAGGCGCTGGGCCTGACCCTGGCGCTGGACGACTTCGGCACCGGCTACTCGTCACTGTCCAGCCTGCAACAGCTGCCGGTGGATGTGGTCAAGATCGACCGATCGTTCGTCAGCCAGATCGAGACCAGCGCCCACCACCGCGTGCTGGTCGAGGCCACGGTGCGGGTGGCCAGCAGCCTGGGCATGCGCACCGTGGCCGAAGGCATCGAGACTGCCGGCCAGGCCGCCCTGCTGGCCGAGCTGCGCTGCGACAAGGGCCAGGGCTACTGGTTCGGCCGGCCGATGCCGGCCGACGCGCTGTCGGTCTGGCTGCTGCAGCGGCTGGCCACTGCCTCGCTCAAGCGGGCTTGAGCCCCGGCCGCCGCACTGCGGTTTCCCTCAGGATCAGCGGCTTCACCTTGTCCTTGCGGCCGGCCTCGTCGAAGTCTTGCATCCAGTGCTCGGGCGGGATCAGCGGGAATGCGCTGCCGAACAGCATGCGGTCTTGCAGTCGATCGCCAGGTCCTCCAGCAGCATCGGGTCGCTGTTCTGCAGGCGCAGGCCGCCGCCGCAGCGCCTGGCGCTGCCCGAATGCCCGCTGTGGAAAGGTGGCCGGCAGCTTGCAAGCTGGTACTCGGCGGCCACCTCGTACAGCGGCCAGGCCATGCGGTCGCAGGGCAGGAAGCCCTGCACCGTGGGGTGGAACTTGAAGCCCATGGCGTCGTGTTGCTCTCAGCCGGCGCGCCTCGATAGTTCGCTTACCGAACAAAAAATGACAGCAGTCTTCTGAGTGAACTGAATTCTTTTCCGGTTGATGGCTTGGTTCTTCCGGGTTTGCCCCAGCCATTCATTTCGTAGATTGAACTATCTTTGCGGCGTTCCACACCCTGGCGCCTCGATGAGTTCCGACTTCGCCCCCGCCACCGGCCTGCTGGCCTCGCTGGACCTGCTGGCTTGTCGTCAGGCCGGGCCGGTGCTGCACATCCAGCTCGACCGCCCCGCCAAGCGCTATGCCATCAGCGACGTGCTGGTGCAGCAGCTGCACACCGCCTTCGTCAACCTGCCCGAGACGGTGAAGGCGGTGGTGCTCACCGGTGCCGGCGCGCACTTCTGTGCCGGGCTGGACCTGGCCGAGGTGGTGCAGCGCGACACGCTGGGCGCCATCCTGCATTCCCGCAGGTGGCATGCCGCCTTCGACGCCATCCAGTTCGGCACGGTGCCGGTGGTGGCGGTGCTGCACGGCGCCGTGGTCGGGTGCGGGCTGGAGCTGGCGGCGGCCTGCCAGATCCGCGTGGCGGAAGACTCGGCCTACTTCGGCTTACTTCGGCCTGCCCGAGGGCCAGCGCGGCATCTTCGTCGGCGGCGGCGGGTCGGTGCGCATCCCGCGGCTGATGGGCACCGCCCGCATGACCGACATGATGCTCACCGGCCGGGTGTATGACGCCGACGAGGGCGAGCGTGCCGGCCTGGTGCAGTACCGCGTGGGTGATGGCAAAGGCCTGGCCAAAGGCATCGCGCTGGCGCAGAAAATCGCCGCCAATGCGCCGATGACGGCTTTCGCGGTGATGCACGCGCTGCCGCGCATCGTCGAGCAGAGCCCCGGCGAGGGGCTGTTCACCGAGTCGCTGATGGCCGCCGCCGCCAGCAACACGCCCGAGGCGCAGGCGCGGTTGCGCGCCTTCCTCGACGGCAAGGCCGCGAAGGTGACCAAGGGATGAGCCCGGCCCGATACCGTGACGCCAGTGTCGGTGGCTGCGTCAGCGCCAGCGCCGAACACCGCCCCGACGGCAGCCTGGTGCTGCGCTCCACCGAGCCGCTGCGCTGGTTCCCCGGCCGGCTGACCGACTGCCTGGAGCAGTGGGCCGCCGAGGCGCCAGGGCGCACCCTGGTGGCCCGCCGCGGGCCCGACGGCGCCTGGATCCGCATCAGCTATGCGCAGATGCTGCAGCGCGCGCAGGCGGTGGGCCAGGCGCTGCTGGACCTGGGCCTGTCGGTCGAGCGGCCGCTGGTCATCCTGAGCGAGAACGACCTGGAGCACCTGACGCTGGCGCTGGGCGCGCTGTGGGCCGGCATTCCTTTCGCGCCGGTGTCGTCGGCCTATTCGCTGGTGTCGCAGGATTTCGGCAAGCTGCGCCACATCCTGGGCCTGCTGACACCCGGCCTGGTGTTCGCGTCCGACGCACGTTATGCCGAGGCCATCGGCACGGCGCTGCCAGCGGGTGTGTCCGACGACGTGCCGGTGGTGCTGACCGATGGCGCGTTGCAGGCGGCCGCTGAAGGCCCGCTGGCCGGCCGGCGTGTGCTGGGCTTCAATGCATTGCTGGCGGCCGAGCCCGGCCCGGCGCTGGCTGCTGCGCATGCCGCAGTGGGGCCCGACACGATCGCCAAGTTCCTGTTCACATCCGGCAGCACCCAGGCACCCAAGGGCGTGGTCAACACCCACCGCATGCTGTGCGCCAACCAGCAGATGATCCGGCAGTGCATGGGCTTTCTGGCCGAGGAACCGCCGGTGCTGGTCGACTGGCTGCCCTGGAACCACACCTTCGGCGGCAACCACAACGTCGGCATCACGCTCTACAACGGCGGCACGCTCTACATCGACGACGGCAAGCCCACGGCCAAGGGCATCGCCCAGACGCTGGCCAACCTGCGCGAGATCTCGCCCACGGTGTACTTCAACGTGCCCAGGGGCTTCGAGGAGATCGCTGCGGCGATGGACACCGACACGGTGCTGCGCGACAGCCTGTTCAAGCGCTGCAAGGCCTTCATGTTCGCCGGCGCGGGCCTGAGCCAGGCGGTGTGGGACAAGCTCGACACGCATGCCGAGGCAGCGGTGGGCGAGCGCCTGCGCATGGTCACCGGCCTGGGCATGACCGAGACCGCGCCGGCCTGCATGTTCGCCGTGGGCACGGACACCCGCTCTGGCCACATCGGCCTGCCGGCGCCAGGGGTGCAGGTCAAGCTGGTGCAGGAAGCCGGCACCGGCGGCAAGCTGGAGATCCGCTTCAAGGGCCCGAACGTGATGCCCGGCTACTGGCGCGCGCCGCAGCAGACGGCCGAGGCCTTCGACGACGAGGGCTTCTACCGCACCGGCGACGCCGGCCGGTTGATCGACCCCGACGACATCCGGCAAGGCGTGGTCTTCGACGGCCGCACCGCCGAGGACTTCAAGCTCAGCAGCGGCACCTTCGTCAGCGTGGGCCCGCTGCGCGCCCGGATCATCGCCGCCGGCCACCCGCTGGTGCAGGACGCGGTGATCACCGGCATCAACCGCAGCGATGTGGGCGCGCTGCTGTTCCCGCGGCCTGATGAATGCCGCAAGCTGGCCGGTCTGGCCGGTCTGGGCGATCAGGCGCCGCTGCCCGAGGTGCTGCACCACCCGGCGGTTCGCGCCGCCTTCCAGGCCCTGGCCGACCGGCTGTGGCGTGAGGCCACCGGCAGTGCCAGCCGGGTGGCGCGCCTGCATGTGCTGGCCGAGCCGCCGTCCATCGACCGCAGCGAGGTCACCGACAAGGGGTCGATCAACCAGCGCGCCGTGCTGCAGCACCGTGCTGCGTTGGTGCAGGCCCTGTACGACGGCGGCGTGGCCGACCCGTTCCTGATCCTGCCGAACAAAGCCTGAGCGAGCTGACGATGAGCAAACTGCATGTGTACCGGGTCGAGGTCTGCTTCGGTGATTGCGACCCCGCCGGCATCGTGTTCTTCCCCAACTTCAGCAAGTGGATGGACAGCGCCAGCCTGGCCTTCTTCATGGCCTGCGGCGTGCCGCCCTGGCGTGAACTGGTGAAGACGCGCGGCATCATCGGCACGCCGCTGCTGGAGATCCACACCCGCTTCGTGCAGCCGGCCACCTATGGCCAGACGCTGGAGGTGCACACCTCCGTCGAGTCCTGGTCCGCCAAGACCTTCCGCCAGCGCCACGTGGTCAAGCGCGGCGACACGCTGATCTGCGAGGGCACCGAAGTGCGCGCCTTCTGCGTGCGCGATGCCGACAACCCCGACCGCATCCGCGCCATCCCGGTTCCCGAGGACATCCTGGCCCTTTGCCAGTGATGCCCCTTCGCCCCTTCGCCCCGGCCGCCCTGACCGCCGTGGCGCCCGCCCCGGTGGGCAAGTCGCAGCAGCTGCGCACCCGGGTGCTGCGGGCTGTCGCATGACCGGCCGCACTCGGCAGCCATGAACTGAGCGCGCCAGCCTGGAGACCCGCAGCCATGC
>JBBRVT010000108.1:0-11134 GCA_038246615.1 Burkholderiales bacterium | reverse complement strand
GTGTTGATGCTGGGCCGGCTGCTGAGCTGGCCCAGCTCAGGCGCCTTGTAGCTGCGTGTGAGGCTGGCGCGCAGCAGGTCGCGCCCGCCCGGCTGCAGCCTGTGGGTGATGTGCAGCACCGGCGTGACCACCTGGCTGCGGCTGTGCGCGTCGGCACCCAGGCCGCTGGCGGTGGTACGGATCTGCTCGGCGCGCAGGCCCAGCTGCGCTGCCCAGCGCGGGCCGATGTCCCAATCGTCCTGCACGAACACCGCGCTGCGGGCGATGCTGGCATCGAACGGTTCGCCCTCGTAGCCGGCCAGCAGGTCGGCGCCGTTTTCGACGATGCGGCGCTGCTCGCGGCGGCTGCGCTGCTCCAGCTCCCAGCCCAGGGCCAGGGTATGGGCCTCGCCCAGCGGGCGGCTGGCCTTGCCGCTGACCGTCCAGCCGCGCTCGCGGTTCTGGTTGTCGCTGTTGCGCTCCAGCGTGCGCTTGCCAGCGGCATCGTCACCCAGGGTGCGGCCGTTGGATCGGCTGCTGCTGCCCTGGGCGCCGGCCTTCAGCTCCAGGCGCAGGCCGCTGGCGGCCTTGTGGTTCCACTGCAGGCCGCTGCGCAGCATCTGCCAATGGCCGCCGCTGCGGAAGCGGTCGTCCACGCTGGCCGGGCTCAGGCCCTGCAACACCGCGGTCTGCGTGAAGCCCTGGTTGTTGAACTCGGTGCGTTGGGCCCAGCCCTGCCAGGCCAGGGTGTCGCTGTCGCCCAGCTTCCAGCTCAGCCGCGGGCCCAGGTTGAAGCCGCCACCCCAGAAGCCGTCGCTGCCCGGCATGCGCAACTGCTGCGGTGCGCCGTCGGGCCCGGGCGCATTGCGCAGGCTCAGCAGGTCGGCCTGGCCACGCCACGGGTAGACCGACAGCGGCACGGTGTAGCGCAGCGCGCCGCTGCGGTCGCCCCAGCTGGCGTTGCCGCCCAGCACCGGGCGCAGCGCCTGGTAACCGATGCGCAGGCCCAGCTCGCGCTGGCGGGTGCGCGGCGCCTCGCGCAGGATGATGTGGATGGTGCCGGCCACCGCCTGGGCGCTGTGCTCGACGCTGGGGCCGCGGGTGATCTCGATGCGCTCGACCTGGCCGGGCGACAGCTGGTCGAGCGAGAACCCGGGCGGCGCTGGCTCGCCATTGACCAGCAGCAGCGTGTAGCCGCCGCCCAGGCCACGCATGCGCGGGCTGCCACCCTGCATGTTGACGCCCGGCTGGCGCTTGAGCACATCGCTGACGGCGATGTCGCCGTACTTGTCCAGCTCGTCGCGGCCGACGATCGTGCGGGCCACCGGGTCGCGCCGGCGCTGATCACCTTCACTGGGCGGCTGGGCGGTGACTTCGACCTGCTGCGCAGCGCCCGGGCCCTGGCCCTGCGCTTGCACCGGCCCGGCCGCCGCCAGCCCGGCCGCCCACAGCGGCAGGGCCAGGGCGTGGATGCGGCAGTGCCTGTTCACGCAGGCTCAACGCCGCGTCTGCAGTTTGGCAAAGGCCGCAGCCATCGCACCGCCGGGCGCGGGCTGCGCGCCGGTGGGCTGCGGGCCGCCCCGGGCAGCGCGCTCATCGCGGCCGGCGGGGCGGAAGCCGTTGTCGCCACGGCCCGCGCCCTTGCCGGGCTGGGCGTCCAGCTTCATCGTCAGGGCGATGCGGCCACGCGCCAGGTCGACCTCCAGCACCTTCACCTGCACGATGTCGCCGGTCTTGACCACCTCGCGCGCGTCGTTGACGAACTTGTGCGCCAGCTGGCTGACATGCACCAGCCCGTCCTGGTGCACGCCCAGGTCGACGAAGGCGCCGAACTGGGCCACGTTGCTGACCGTGCCCTCCAGCGTCATGCCTTCCTTCAGGTCCTGGATGCGCTCGATGCCATCGGCCAGCCTGGCCACCTTGAAGTCGGGCCGGGGGTCGCGGCCGGGCTTCTCCAGCTCGGCCAGGATGTCTTTCACCGTGATGGCGCCGAAGCGTGCGTCGGCAAAGGCCTCGGGTCGGAGCGCGCGGATCACGTCGGCCTTGCCGACCAGCTCGGTGATCGGCCGGCCCAGCTTCTGCAACACACGCTGCACCACCGGGTAGGTCTCGGGGTGCACCCCGGTCATGTCCAGCGGGTCATCCCCATCGCGGATGCGCAGAAAGCCGGCTGCCTGCTCGAAGGTCTTGGGCCCCAGGCCGGCCACGTCCAGCAGTTGCTGGCGGTGGCGGAAGGCGCCATGGGCGTCACGCCAGCGCACGATGGACGCGGCCACCGCCGGGCTCAGGCCGGCCACGCGCGCCAGCAGCGGTGCCGAGGCGGTGTTCAGATCGACACCCACCTTGTTGACGCAATCTTCCACCACGGTGTCGAGCATGCGCGCCAGCTCGCCCTGGTTCACGTCATGCTGGTACTGGCCCACGCCGATGCTCTTGGGGTCGATCTTCACCAGCTCGGCCAGCGGGTCTTGCAGCCGCCGGGCGATGGACACCGCGCCGCGCAGGCTCACATCCAGCTCGGGCAGCTCCTTGCTGGCGAATTCACTGGCCGAATAGACCGAGGCGCCGGCCTCGCTGACCACCATCTTGTCGATTGCCATGTCCGGCGCCAGGGCGGCCAACCGCTTGATCAGATCACCGGCCAGCTTGTCGGTCTCGCGGCTGGCGGTGCCGTTGCCAGTGGCGATCAGGTTCACGCCATGCTGGGCCACCAGCTTGCCCAGGGCATGCAGGCTGCCTTCCCAGTCGTTGCGCGGCTCGTGCGGATAGACGGTGTGGGTGGCCAGCACCTTGCCGGTGTCGCTGACCACCGCCACCTTCACGCCGGTGCGGATGCCCGGGTCCAGCCCCATCACCACGCGCTTGCCGGCCGGCGCGGCCAGCAGCAGGTCACGCAGGTTCTCGGCAAACACCTTGATCGCGGTGGCCTCGGCGGCTTCACGCAGGCGGGTGAACAGGTCGCGCTCCAGGCTCAGGCTCAGCTTCACCTTCCAGGTCCAGGCCACCGTCTTGCGCAGCAGCGCATCGGCCGGGCGCTTGGCGTCGCGCCAGCCCAGGTGCAGGGCGATGCGGCCCTCGGCCAGGGACACCGAAGGCGTCCCTGCCGGGGCTGCGGGCTGTCCCGGGGCGAGTACCTCGTTGACCAGCAGCCTGGCGTCCAGCACCTGCAGCGCCCGGCCGCGGAACACCGCCAGCGCACGGTGGCTGGGCACGTTGCGGATCGGCTCGTCGTAGTCGAAGTAGTCGCGGAACTTGGCGTTGTCGGCGTGGTTGGGGTCTTTGCCGTCAGCCAGGCTGCCGCGCAGCAGGCCTTCTGCCCACAGCCATTCACGCAGGCCGCCCACCAGCACCGCGTCTTCGGCCCAACGCTCGCTCAGCAGGTCGCGCACGCCGTCCAGCACCGCAGCGCTGTCGGCAAAGCCGGCCTCGGGGTGGAGGAAGGCGGCGGCCTCGGCATGCGGGTCGAGCGTGGGGTCGGCAAACAGCCGGTCGGCCAGCGGCTCCAGGCCGGCTTCGCGGGCGATCAGGCCCTTGGTGCGCCGCTTTTGTTTAAAGGGCAGATAGATGTCTTCCAGCTCCTGCTTGGTCGGCGCGGCGTCGATGGCGGCCTGCAGTGCGGGGGTGAGCTTGCCTTGCTCGGCGATGCTGGCCAGCACTGCGGCGCGGCGGTCTTCCAGCTCGCGCAGGTAGGCCAGGCGAGATTCCAGCGCGCGCAGCTGGATGTCGTCCAGGCCCTCGGTGGCCTCCTTGCGGTAGCGGGCGATGAAGGGCACCGTGGCCCCGCCGTCCAGCAGCGCGACCGCAGCCTGGATCTGGCGCGGCGCGGCCTTCAGCTCGGCCGCGATCTGCAGAAGAATCTTGTCCAAATGGTCTGGCCCGGGCGGGCCCTCGCGCGGCAAAGCGGGCGAGTTTGCCATAGGGGGATCAAGCGGCCGCCACCCTGGTCTGCATCAAACCACCGCGACGTGCAGCAGCGCAGAATGCCCCGCAACCACGCCGTCGCGTCCGCCATGACTTCCACCCAGCCAGATACCCACCGCGCTCCCACGCTGCTGCGCCGCCACCTCCTGGGGCGGGCGCTGGCTGTGCCGCTGTCTCCGCTGCTGGCGCTGGCCGGCTGCGCCGCACCCTGGCCCGAGGTGCCGGCGGGGACGGGATCGTCCAGCGCGCGGGCGCGGCTGCGCGAGGCGGCCGAGGCCCACGGCCTGGCCGGCTGGCAGCAGCTGCGTGACGTCAACCTGGGCTTCGACACCCTGCCCTGGCCTGCGGTGCAAGGCCTGCAGAGCGGCGGGCCTGCACAGCTGCGCATGCTGCCCGCCAGCGGTGCCCTGGCCCTGCATGCCGACCACGCGGACCCAGGCGCCACGCCCTTGGCCGCCGCCCTGCACCGCCTGCTGCTGCTGGGCCCGATCGCGCTGGCGGGCTTCGACGGCATCGTGAACTGGGCCGAGCCGGTGACGCTGGACGGCCGGCGCTGCGACCACCTGCACCTGCCGCTGGCGCCCGGCCTGGGCGGCATGGTGGCCGACCGCTTGTCACTGCTGATCGACCGCGACCAACTCTGGTTGCGCCGGCTGCAGGTGTCGCTGACCGCGCTGGACCGCGCCGCCATCGCCACCGTCGACCTGACCGGCCACCGGCGCCTGCACGGCGTGGTGTGGCCGCTGAGCTTCGCCGCGGTCAGGGGCCATGCCCTGGGCGGCGGCCAGGCCGTGGCCTGGCAAATTTCCGGCCTGGACGTGGACCGAGGCTATGCGCCCGAGGCATTGCAGCGCCACCCGTGGGCAGGCCGCGCCGCAGCACCGGCCGCCAGACTGACCTGACTGTCTGACTGTCTGACTGCCTGACTGCCTGACGCCGGGCAACCGGCGCGATTCACGGCAGCTGACTCAAGCCCGGTTCTTTCATGAACAACTGCCGGTCAGGGCCCGGATGTGGTCCAGCGTTGCGGCGCGATCGCAGCCCGTACCCAATCCCGAGACAGCGCCGGTGCACACCGCCGTCTGCTCCTGAAAGCCCTGCACTTCTCCATCAAGCGGCGGCGTCCTTCTTGATCTGGAAGCCGAAGCGCGGGAAGTGCACCTGCACCGTGCCGGCGCGCGGGTCGGTGCGGCGCAGCGTGACCGACTCAGGCGTCAGGCCCACCAGCGTGCCGGCCACCGGGTCGCCACCGTAGTCGATGGCGAAGACGGTGACGGCCTGGCCGGCGTCCAAGCCCAGGCCGGGCTGCACGGCCACCGGGGCGTGGCTGCTGGCCGCTGCGGCGATCGCGACGGCGTCACCCGAGGCCAGGTCCTGGTGGCTGCCGTGGCCGATGGCCAGCAGCCGGTCGAGCCAGGTGCTGACGGCGGCATAGTCGGCCAGCAAATGCGCCACCGGCAGCGCCAGGCGGATGAACCACAGGCAGTGGCCCACCGAGAAGTCGGCAATGCAGGGCGCGGCGCCGAACAGCCAGGGCCCGCCCTGGGCCAGCTGCGCATCCAGCACCGCCAGATGGGCGCGGATCTGCACCGTGCCGTCGGCCAGCGTGATGCGCGGGGCGATGCCGCGCATGGCGGCACGGTCGGTGGCAAAGGTCTTCAGCATCTCGGGGCTGGGGTTGCCCAGGATGGCCTGGATGCCACCCGGCTGCATCGCCCACACCACCGCCGCCTGGAACAGCGTGCTGTCGGCCCACTGCGCCAGCGGCACCGCCAGCGGCGACTGCGACGGGTACAGGCTGGGCACGGGCTGGCGCGCCTCCAGAACGCGGACGATCAGTGCGGTGTCGCAGTAGATGTCGGCGCCCACCTGCAGCACCGGCGTCTTGCGGTAGCCGCCGGTCAGCGCGGTGACATCGGGCTTGGGCATCACCGGCGGGATGTGGACCGAACGCCAGGCCAGGCCCTTGTGGCCCAGGATCAGCCGCACCTTCTCGGCGAAGGGCGACATGGTGTAGTGGTGCAGGATCAGGTCGTGCATGGCTCAGCTCCGTTGGGGTCAGTCATCAGGGCGCCGGGCGCCACATCAGGATGTGCGGGATATCGTCTTCCAGGTACGTGTCGCCTTCGGCCTGGTAGCCGTGGCGGCCGTAGAAGCGCTGCAGATGGGCCTGGGCACTGATGCGGTTGGCCTGGCCAGGCCAGGCGGCATCGGCCAGGCGCAGGCCCTCGGCCACCAGCGCATCGGCCAGGCCGCTGCCGCGCAGCGGCTTGTGCAGCACCACCCGGCCCATCGACGGTTCGTCGTACTTCAGGCCGGGGTCGACCACCCGCAGATAGGCGCGCAGCGCGCCAGTGCCGTCACGCCCCAGCAGGTGCCAGCTGTGCCGGTCCAGCCCGTCGGGGTCGAGGTAGGGGCCCTGCTCCAGGATGAAGACCTGGGCGCGCAGGGCGAGCATGTCGTAGACACCGTCCACGCCCAGCGCGGCAAAGCGCTGCCAGGCCCAGGACAGTGCCGGCGTCATGCTCAGGCCAGCTTCACCAGCTGCTTGCCGAAGTTCTTGCCCTTCAGCAGACCCATGAAGGCCTCGGGCGCGGCCGCCAGGCCCTGGGCCACCGTCTCGCGGTGCTTGTACCTGCCGGTGGCGATGCCCTGGCCCAGGTCGGCCAGCGCGGCCGGCCAGTGCTGCATATGCTCGCTGACGATGAAGCCCTGCACCTTCATGCGGTTCATCAGGATCAGCTGCGGCGCGGCCAGCGGGATCGGCGCGCCGTTGTAGCCGCTGATCATGCCGCACATGGCCACGCGGCTGAAGGCGTTGGAGCGCATCAGCACCGCGTCCAGGATCATGCCGCCCACGTTCTCGAAGTTGCCGTCGATGCCATTGGGGCAGGCCTCTTTCAACGCCTGCGACATCGACTTGAAGTCGCTGTGGGCTCGGTGGTCGATGCAGGCGTCGAAGCCCAGCGCATTGACCACGTAGGCGCACTTCTCGGCGCCGCCGGCAATGCCCACCGCGCGCGCACCGCGGGCCTTGGCCAGCTGGCCGACCATGCTGCCCACCGCGCCACTGGCGGCCGAGACCACCACTGTCTCGCCCGGCTTGGGGTCGATGATGGTGACCAGGCCGACCCAGGCGGTGACACCGGGCATGCCCACCGCGCCCAGGTAGGCCGACAGCGGCACGTGGGTGGTGTCGACCTTGCGCAGCACGCCAGGCAGGTTGCCGTCCACCACGCTGTAGAGCTGCCATCCGCCCATGCCCACCACCTTGTCGCCGACGGCGAAGCCGGTGTTCTTGCTGGCCACCACCTCGCCGACCGTGCCGCCACCCATGGTGGTGTTCAGCAGCTGGGGCTGGGCATAGCTCTTGCCGTCGTTCATGCGGCCGCGCATGTACGGGTCCAGGCTGAGGAAGTGGTGCTTCACCAGCACCTGGCCATCGGCCAGGTCGGCCAGATCGGGCACGCCGGCTTCCACCAGCTTGAAGTTGTCGGTGGTGGGCTCGCCAGTGGGGCGGGAGACCAGGTGCATCTGCTGGTTGATCATGGGGTGTGTTCCTCAGGTGGTGTGGTTGTTGGGGGTGGCAGGGGATGCGGCCGGGCGTTTGGCCAGGCCGCGCAGGTACTTGAAGGTGCCGGTGGCGCTGGCGCAGAGCTGGCCGGCGTCGTCGTAGAGCATGGCCTCGCAGAAGGCCAGCGTGGCGGTCTTGTGCAGCAGCTTGGACACCGCCCGCAGCTGGTGCTGCGCCGGGCGCATGAAGCTGGTCTTCATCTCGATGGTGGCCACGCCGGCAGCATGCCCGGTGGTGCCGCGCGCAGCCAGCGCCATCGCCACATCCAGCAGCGTCATCACCACGCCGCCATGGGCGACTTCCCAGGCGTTGAGGTGGGCGTCGTCCAGGTCCACCCGCAATTCGGCATGGCCGTCGCCGTAGCCGTGCAGCTCGATGCCCAGGCTTTCGACGAACGGCACCTTCACCGGGAAGGGCAGCGGCGATGTCTTCTGGCGCATGGGGTGGGCGGGCGGACGGGTGGCTGGGGTGGCTGGGGTGGCGCCAGGCTCACTGCGGCACGTAGCAGCTGACGCCGCCGTCCACCGCCAGGATCTGGCCGGTGATGTGCTTGCCGGCATCGCTGGCGAAGAGCAGCACCGCGCCCTTCAGATCATCGTCGTCGCCCAGGCGCTGCAGTGGCGCCTTGGCGGCCATGGCGTCATGGCCCACGCGGGCGATGGTGCTGTGGGTCATCTTGCTGGGGAAGAAACCCGGCGCAATGGCGTTGACGGTGATGTTGTGCTCGCCCCATTCGGCCGCCAGCGCCCGGGTGAAGTTCACCACCGCGCCCTTGCTGGTGTTGTAGGCCAGCATCTCCATGCCCGGCGGGTTGCCGCCCAGGCCGGCAATGCTGGCGATGTTGATGATGCGGCCGTGGCGGCGGGCGATCATGCCGCCCTTGGCCACCGCCTGCGCAAACACCAGCAGGCTGCGCACGTTCAGGTTCATCAGCTTGTCCCAGCCGTCCAGCGGGTGGTCTTCGGCCGGTGCGGCCCAGGCAGCGCCGGCGTTGTTCACCAGGATGTCGATGGCGCCCAGGCGCTCCAGCGTCTCGGCCACCACGCGCTGGGCTTCTTCGGCCTTGCTGGCGTCGGCAGCAATCCAGCGTGCGTCGATGCCACGCGCTGCCAGGTGGGCACAGCCCTCTTCCAGCTCATGCGCCTTGCGGGCGGTGAGCATCACCTTGGCGCCGGCCTCGCCCAGGGCTTCGGCCATCTGCAGGCCCAGCCCGCGTGAGCCACCGGTGACCAGGGCCACGCGGCCCTGCAGGTTCAACAGTTGTCGGATGTCGGTGCCCATGCGGCGCTCCGGTTGTTCGAGCCAAGGAATGTCAAGTCAAAGAATGTGCTCAGGACCGCATGCGCGACCGCAGCACGATCAGCACCACGCCGGCTGCCGCCAAACCGGCGCCGGCGCTGCCCAGCAGCCAGCCCAGGCCGGCGTCGCTGCGCCAAGCGAACAGGCCCAGCACCAGCAGCAGCAGGCCGCCGTAGATCAGCACCCAGACCAGCGCCTCGACGGTGGAGGTTTTCATCCGCCGAGCATGCGCTCAAAACCAGGCGTCCTGCATGTCGCGGCAGATGGGGCTGCGCGTGGCCACCACCTGCAGCCAGGCGTCGATCTTGGGCAGTTCGAAGGCATGGAAATAGCGGCAGCACTGCAGCTTGCCCTGCACGAAAGCGTCCGGCTGGCTGCTGCCATGCGCGGCCAGCGCCACGTCCAGCCACACCCAGGCCAGCACCACATGACCGAAGGCCTGCAGGTAGGGCGTGGCATTGGCCAGCGCGTCGTCGGGCTTGCCGGTGGACCAGGCGGCCTTGGTGGCGGCGCCCAGCTTTTGCAGCGCCGCAGCCAGCGTGGCAGCGTGCCCGGCCAGGCCCGGCACCTGGCCGGCGCGGTCGATGGTGGTGTTGATGGTGGTGGCCAGCAGCGTCAGTCCCGCGCCGCCGTCCATCACCACCTTGCGGCCCAGCAGGTCCAGCGCCTGGATGCCGTGCGTGCCCTCGTGGATCATGTTCAGGCGGTTGTCGCGCCAGTACTGCTCGACCGGGAAGTCGCGGGTGTAGCCATAGCCGCCGTGCACCTGGATGGCCAGGCTGTTGGCCTCCAGGCACCACTCGCTGGGCCAGCTCTTGGCGATCGGCGTCAGCACCTCCAGCAGCAGCGCGGCCTGCCTGGCTGCACCGTCGTCGCCGGTGTGCTGCTCGTCGACCAGGCGGGCGCAGTACAGCTCCAGCGCCAGCGCGCCTTCGGCATAGGCCTTCTGCGCCAGCAGCATGCGCTTCACATCGGCGTGTTCGATGATCGGCACCTGGGGCGCCGCAGCGTCCTTGCCGGCCGGCGTACTGGGCCGGCCCTGGGGCCGCTGGCGGGCGTAGTCCAGGCTGGCCTCGTAACCGGCCATGCCCAGCATGGTGGCGGCCATGCCGACGCCGATACGGGCCTCGTTCATCATGTGGAACATGCAGCGCAGGCCCTGGCCGGGCTGGCCGACCAGGTAGCCCACGGCGCCAGGCTGGCCGCCCGGCTTGAACTTGCCTTCGCCAAAATTGAGCAAGGTGTTGGTGGTGCCGCGCCAGCCGCACTTGTGGTTCAGGCCAGCCAGGGCCACGTCATTGCGCTCGCCGGTGAGGCGGGCGTCGGTGTCGACCAGTTTCTTCGGCACGATGAACAGCGAGATGCCCTTGGTGCCGGGGATGGTCTTGCCATCGGGCCCGGGGATCTTGGCCAGCACCAGGTGGATGATGTTCTCGGTCAGCTCATGCTCGCCGGCCGAGATCCACATCTTGTTGCCCCTGAGCCGATAGCGCGGGCCCAGCGGGTCGGCCTCGAAACCGTCGCCATCAGGCACGGCGCGCGTGGCCACGTCGCTCAGGCTGCTGCCGGCCTGCGGCTCGCTCAGGCACATGGTGCCGGAGAAGCGGCCCGAGAATTCGTTGAGCGCAAAAACCTGCTGCTGCAGCGGCGTGCCGTGCACCATCAGCAGGTTGGCATTGCCCACGCTCAGCATGCTGGCGCTGATGCTGACCGAGGCCTTGGAGAAGAAGGCGTTGGCCGCCAGCTCCACGGTGTAGGGCAGCTGCATGCCGCCGATGTCGTAATTTTGCGCGGCGCTCAGCAGGCCGGAAGCAGCGTAGGCGTCCCAGGCGTCTTGCGTGGCCTGCGGCAGGACCACCTGGTCGCCGTCCGGGCCGGAGACGACACGCGGTTCTTCGGTGTCGACCAGCCGGTTGAACGGTGCGAACTTGTCGCGGGCGATCTTCTCGCAGGTGTCGAGCACCTGGCTGAAGGTCTCGGCCGAATGGTCGGCAAAGCGCGGCCGGTCTGTCAGCGTGGTGATGCGCAGCCAATCGCTGAGCAGGAAGTCGATGGTCTGGCGCATGGGTACGAATCAATCGAAATGGGTGATGGCGGCGGGGCCGCCTTCCGCCACGCAGGTCAGGCGGGCTGCAGGCCGAAGTGCGCCAGCGCGGCCGCAGCAATCGGTGCACCCCACTCCGGCACGAAGTGGCCACCGTCGGCCACCACCATCGGCGGCGGGCAGCCGCGGATGTGGCCGCGCAGCGCCTCCATCGTGGGCAGGCCCAGCACCGGATCCAACGCGCCGACGGCCATGAAGCTCTGGCCCTGCCAGTCGTTCTGCCCGTCGTTCTGCCCGTCGTTCTCCCCGTCGTGCTC
>JBBRVT010000107.1:0-11187 GCA_038246615.1 Burkholderiales bacterium | reverse complement strand
ATGCTCAGGTGCATCGACAGGTGCAGGAACGGGTTGGTGCGGCCGTCTTCCACGCTGTAGCTGGCGGCCACGGCCGCATCCACATCGGCCAGGTCGGCGTGGTACTCCGGGTGCTCACCCACCCAGTCGGCGGCCATGGCCTCCATCGGTGTGAGCGGCAGGCTGCCGCGCTGCTTGCGCCAGGTGGCGCAGAAGAATCGGCGCACATCGTGCTGGGAGGGCTGGAACATCCCACAATTGTCGGCCCAACCCCCTTCCGGCCACATCCCGCACCCCATGACCCTGACACCCGACGCCCTGGCCCAGCTCTTCACCGAGGCCCGCACCCAGAACGGCTACCTGCCCAGCCCGGTGGACGACGACAGCCTGCGCCAGCTGTACGCGCTGCTGAAGTTCGGCCCCACCGCAGCCAACAGCTGCCCGGCGCGTTTCCAGTTCGTGCGCTCGGCCGAGGCCAAGGCCAGGCTGCTGGGCTGCGTGTCGGCTGGCAATCTGGCCAAGGTCACCCAGGCGCCGGTGACGGTGATCGTCGGCATGGACCTGGAATTCCATGACAAGCTGCCGCAGCTGTTCCCGCATGTGGACGCACGCGCCTGGTTTGCGGGCAAGCCGGCGGCCATCCAGGAAACAGCGATGCGCAACAGCAGCCTGCAGGGCGGCTACATGATCCTGGCCGCACGGGCCCTGGGGCTGGATTGCGGGCCGATGAGCGGCTTCGACGCCGCCAAGATGGACGCGGCCTTCTGGGCCGGCACGGCGGTGAAGACCAACTTCATCTGCACGCTGGGCCATGGTGACCCGGCCAAGGTGCTGGCGCGCAGCCCGCGCCTGGGTTTCGACGAGGCCTGCCAGCTGGTCTAGGCCGGCCCGCCGCCACCGGGCCGGCGCCGCGCTCAGTCGGGCTCGCCGTCGGGCCGCGGCGGCGCGTCGCCATGCCAGCCTTGGCGGTTGCGCCGCGTGGCCTGCTCGGCGCGCTCCTGCGCCCACATCGTCTCCAGCTGTTGGCGGCCCTGCTTGGCCACCGCGATCAACTTCTGCTCGTCGCCCTGGTGTGGCGCCATCTGCTCGATCAGCGCGATGGTGTGGGCGCGAAAGCGCAGCGCCTGGTTGCGCGCCTCGTGCGGCTGCCAGCCCATCAGCTGCAGCACCTGGCGCCCGCTCATCAGCGACGCATCCAGCACCTCGCGTTCGATCAGCGTGATGCCCAGCTTGCGCAGCCCCAGGTAGTGGGTGACGTTGCGGGCCCGCGCCACGATCTGCAGCTGCGGGAAGTGCGCGCGCGCCAGCGCCGCCACCTGCAGGCTCTGCGCCACGTCGTCGATGGCCAGCACCAGCACCCGGGCCCGGGCTGCCCCGGCGGTGCGCAGCAGGTCGAGCCGGGTGGCGTCGCCGTAGAACACCGGCCAGCCGAAGCGGCGCAGCGATTCGACCTGCTCGGCATCGTGCTCCAGCACGGTGGCACGCAGGCCGCTGGCGTTGAGCAGCCGGCCCACGCCCTGGCCATAGCGGCCGAAGCCGGCAATGATCACCGATGCGGTCTGCGGCTCGTCAATCTCGGCCGGCCGGGCTGCTCCATGGCGCTCGGCACGGCGCGCCAGGCGCGGCACCCACCAGCGGTCGGCCAGCAGCAACAGCAGCGGCGTCAGCAGCATCGACACCGCCACCGCCGCCACCAGGAAGGACGACTGCTCGGCGTTGATCACCCGGGCCTGCTGCGCGGTCTGGAACACCACGAAACCGAACTCGCCACCCTGGGCCAGCAGGATCAGGTAGACCGGCCGCTCCAGCAGCGGCAGTTCGGTCCAGCGGGCCAGCGCCAGCAGCACGCCGGCCTTCAGCGCCAGGAAGCCCAGCACCACGGCGGCCATCAGCAGCGGATAAGCCAGCACCACGGCGAAGTCGATGCCCATGCCGACGGCGATGAAGAACAGGCCCAGCAGCAGGCCCTTGAAGGGTTCGAGGTCGGTCTCCAGCTCGCGCCGGTATTCGCTCTCGGCCAGCAGCACACCGGCCAGGAAGGCGCCCAGCGCCATCGACAGCCCGACGCTCTGCATCAGTGCGGCGGTGGCCACCACCAGCAGCAGGGCGGCGGCGGTGAAGATCTCGGGCGTGTCGCTGCGGGCGATCCAGCGCAGCGCCGGGCGCAACAGCAGGCGCCCGCCCAGCACGATGGCGGCGATCACGCCCAGCGCCTTGCCGGCAGCCAGCCAGCCGCTGCCCGGCGCAGCCGCGTCGGCCGCGCCGGCCACCCCGGCCACCCCGGCCACTCCGGTAATCGCCAGCAACGGCACCAGCGCCAGGATGGGGATGGCGGCGATGTCCTGCAGCAGCGCCACCGACAGCACGCCCTGGCCGGCTCGGGTGGCCATCAGGTTGCGCTCGGCCAGCGCGCCCAGGCCGATGGCGGTGGACGACATGCCCAGCCCCAGGCCGGCCACCAGGGCCAGGCGCCAGTCCACGCCCGCCAGCAGGCCGACACCGAGCATCAGCGCGGCCGAGCCCAGCAGCTGCACGCTGCCGCCGCCGAAGATCGGCCGGCGCATCGCCCACAGCCGGCGCGGCTCCAGCTCCAGCCCCACCAGGAACAGCATCAGCACCACGCCGAACTCGGCGAAGTGCAGCATCGCCGCCGGGTCGCTGACCAGCTTCAGGCCCCAGGGCCCGATGGCGATGCCCGCGCCCAGGTAGCCGATGATCGCGCCCAGCCCCAGCAGCCGCGCCAGCGGCACCGCCAGCACGGCGGCGGCCAGGTAGACCAGGCTGGTGGAGATCCAGTTGCCGTGTTCCATGCAGTGCCGCCTTCAAGCCGTCTTCAGTCTGCCGGCCGGGCGTCGGCCGGTACCTCGCAGACCAGGGCCTGCATCGCGTCGATCTCCGGCCAGTCGGGCCAGGTCTGCAGGCGCTGCAGCCACAGCGCGGCATGTGCCTGCAGCTCGGCAGCGGGCGCGCGGTGCGCGCCGTGCAGCACCAGCGGCGGCAGGAAGCGCATGCCGGTCAGCGCGGCTGTCTGCTCGTACGGCGGGAGGAAGGCGTCGAAAAAGTGCCGGTTGTAGCCGCCCGGCCCGTACGACGATTCGGGCCCGCCGGTGGACATGACCAGCCACAGGTCCTTGGCGTGCAGCGCCCGCCCGCCCGGCCCGTAGGCCCAGCCGAAGCTGAACACCTCGTCCAGCCACAGCTTCATCAGCGGCGGCATGCCGTACCAGTGCACCGGGTGCAGCCACACCACCAGGCTGGCCTCGGCCAGTGCGGCCTGCTCGGTGCGCACGTCGATCAGGTAGTCGGGGTACAGGGCGTACAGGTCGCGCACGCTGAAGCCGGCAGCCCGCGCCGCGCCGGCCAGCGCCTCGTTCACGCGCGAATGCGCCCGCTGCGGATGGGCCAGCAGGATCAAGACGCGGGGCATGGGCGGGGTTTCGTTCTAGGCGGATGGCGCGGCAGCGCTCTTAACATAGCAGCATTCCGTCGTTCAGCAGTGCACAGCCAGAGGGGGCGCAACATGCCGGTGTTCGTGGTGGCCAATCCCAAGGGCGGGACGGGCAAGAGCACGTTGGCCACCAACCTGGCCGGCTGGCTGGCGCGCCAGGGCCATGCGGTGGCGCTGGGTGATCTGGACCGCCAGCAGAGCGCACGCCAATGGCTGGCGCTGCGGCCGCCGCAACTGCCACCCATCCGCGCACTGGAACTGGCCGAGGGCGATGTGCTGCGCAGCCCCAAGGGCTGCACCCACCTGGTGCTCGACACGCCTGCCGGCCTGCACGGCAAGCGGCTGGACCTGGTGTTGAAGGTGGCCGACCGCATCGTGGTGCCGCTGCAGCCCAGCCCCTTCGACCTGGCCGCCACCCATGCCTTTCTGCAGGCGCTGGCCAGCCACAAGCGCGGCGCCCGCTTGGCGGTGGGCCTGGTGGCGATGCGGGTGAAGGAGCACACCCACGCCACCCAGCATCTGCATGAGTTCCTGGCGGCGGTGGCGCCGGCGCCGCTGAACGTCCCCATCGCCCACCTGCGCGACACGCAGAACTACGCCCACCTGGCTGCCCGCGGCCTGACGCTGTTCGACGTGGCGCCCGGCCGCGTCGAACGTGACCTCCAGCAATGGCTTTCCCTCACCGACTGGCTGCAAGCATGACCGACACCACAGACACCCCCAGCGACACTCCCGCCGACACCCGCGTGCACTTTCCCCACCTGGCGGCGATGCAGGCGCTGGTGGGCCAGCACCTGGCCACCAGCCCCTGGGTGCTGGTCGACCAGCAGCGCATCAATCTGTTTGCCGAAGCCACCGGCGACCACCAGTGGATCCACGTCGACGTCGAGCGTGCCAAGGCCGGGCCCTATGGCGCGCCGATCGCGCACGGCTTTCTCACCCTGTCGCTGCTGCCTGAGCTGACCGCCACCGCGATGGTGATCGACGACGTGAAGATGAGCATCAACTACGGCCTGAACCGGGTGCGTTTCACCGGGCCGGTGCCGGCCGGCAGCCGGGTGCGGGCGGTGGTCCGGCTCAAGGGCTGGGACGTGATCGACGGCGGCGCGCAGATGACCACCGAGGTGACGATCGAGCGCGAAGGTGCCACCAAGCCGGTGTGCGTGGCCGAGGCGGTCTCGCGGCGTTTCACCTGAACTCACCTGAACCCCGCTGCATCCACCGCTTCCGCATCAACCCCACAGGGCCGACCGATGAAAGTGCTGCTGATCGACGACCACCCGCTGGTGCTGGGCGCGCTGACCGACATCATCCACAAGCTCGACGCGCGGGTGCAGGTGCGCACCGCCGACGGCCCCGTGCAGGCCTTCGAGCAGCTGACGCAGGACGACGGCATCGAGCTGGTGCTGCTCGACCCGCAGCTGGCCGACGGTGTCGACGGCTTTGCGCTGCTGGCCGACCTGCGCCAGCGCTACCCGGCGCTGCCGGTGGTGGTGATGGCGGCCCACGACCAGCTGGCCGACATGGTGCGGGCGGTCGACATGGGGGCGATGGCCTTCGTGCCCAAGCGCACGCCGATTGCCGAGCTGCATGCGGCGCTGGCCCTGGTGCTGTCGGGCGGGGTCTACATCCCGCAGGCGCTGCTGGGGCTGATGCATCTGCAGCTGGCGCCCGCTGCCAGCGCGCAGGCGCCGGCGCCGGGCGGGCCGACCGTGCTGCAGCCCATGCCCGATCCGTCGGCGCCTGTGGCCGGTCGGGCGCCCAGCCTGGCCGACCAGCCGCGCCTGAGCATGGCCACGCTGGGGCTGACACCGCGCCAGACCGACGTGCTGAGCCTGCTGCTCAAGGGCTTGCCGAACAAGCTGATCGCCCGCGAGCTGAACGTCTCGGTCGACACGGTGAAAGACCATGTGGCCGCGGTGCTGCGCGCGCTGGGGGTGAACTCCCGCACCCAGGCGGTGCTGGTGGTCAGCCACATGACGCAGCAGCCGGGCCAGCGCTGAGTCTCACGCCGATCGATCAGTCCAGCCGCAAGCAAACACAGCAGGCTCCGCAGCGGGTGCTGCGGATGTCGCTGCGCTCAGCCGGTGCCAGGGGCGGCCGCTGCGGGCTCGGCGGTGTCGGCGGTGTCGGCGGCGCGCACCACCGTCACCGTGCGGTCGGCCTGCGCCACCACCTGTGACGACACGCTGCCCAGCAGCCGCCGCAGCGACGAGCTGGCGCGCGCGCCCATCACGATGTGGTCGACCTGGTTGCGCTGCGAGAACTCGAGCAGCGCGCCGGCCACGTCGGATGCCTCCAGCACGTGGAAGGTGAGCCGGCCCTCGTCCAGGTTCAGCGCCTTGCTGATCGGCCGCGCCCAGTGCTTCAGCGCCACCAGCTGCCTGACGTGGCGGCTGCGGCCGCTGGCGTCGACCAGTTCGTCCACACCGATGCGGGCGATCTTCATCACGCTGACGCAGGCCAGGCGCGCACCCGGCTCGGTCAGCACGATGCGGCGCACCGTCTCGCGCAGCTGCTGCAGCAGGGCGGTGGTGGCATGGTCGATGTCGACTGCGGCCATGATGATCGGGCTGCGCTCCAGTTGCTCGGCCACCTTCATCCGCACCTGCGCCGGCTCGGCGCCGAGCGCGAAGAACCAGCGCTTGAAGGTCTTGACGGCGCCGCTCTTCTGCATCTTCTCGGCGCGGCGGGTCAGCGTCACCTGGCCCGGGTCCTGCAGGTCCAGCGCCAGCTGCGCGGCGGTCTGGTAGCGGCGCTCGGGCTGCACTTCCAGGCAGTGCAGGATCACCTCCTGCAGCCAGGGCGGGCAGTCGGGCCGCAGGCTGCGCGGCGGCACCGGGTCGATGTAGAGCCGCCGGCGCAGGCCGCGCACGCTGTCGGGCGCGCCGAAGGGCCGCGCGCCGGTGGTGAAGTGGTAGAGCATCACGCCCAGCGCGAAGACGTCGCTGCGCGGGTCGTTGCGCACGAACTGCACCTGCTCGGGCGACATGTAGGGCCCGGTGCCCATCGGCAGGGTGAACTCCTCGTCCAGCAGGTCGGGCAGGTGGTCATGGCGCGACAGGCCGAAGTCCACCAGCACCGCCGTGCCGTCGTCGCGGAACATGATGTTGCTGGGCTTGATGTCCAGATGCACCAGGTTCTGGCGGTGCAGGTCGTGCACTGCGGTGGCCACGCGTGAGCCGATCTCGATCACCTCGTCGATGGCCAGCGGCGCATCGTCCAGCCGCGGCCGCAGCGACGCGCCCCCGATGCGCTCCATCACGATGTAGGGCTGGCGGGTGAAGTCGCCCTTGGCGATGAACTGCGGCACATGGCGGCCCCGCAGCATCGGCAGGATCATCATCTCGACCTCGAAGCCGACGATGGTGGCCGGGTCTTCACCGCCCTTGATGCGCGGCACCTTCATGATCAGCGGCAGCCGCGAATCACCCTGGTGGTTGACCTCCTGCACCTTCCAGATGTGGGCCATGCCGCCGACGTGCAGCTTCTCCAGCAGCTCGAAGCGGTCGACCACCGTGCCCGGGGTCAGCGTGCGCGCCGGGTTGTCGCCGCCCCGGCCGGCATAGCCGAGGCTGTGGCTGTAGAGCTTGCTGTCCATGCCTGGCTCACAACTTCTCAGTGCCCGTCTTCCAGCCGCGCGGCCAGCCGTTGCGGCAGCTTGGCTGCGCGGATCTTGGCGCCGGCGGTCTCGTAGTCGTAGGGCACGCGGTGGAAGGTCAGCGTGGTGGCGGCCTCGTCGAGCATGGCGTAGCAGGCAGCGGGGTTGCCGTCGCGCGGCTGGCCGGCCGAGCCGGGGATGACCAGCCACTGCCGGTGCGGCGGCACCGGGATGGGCACGCCCGGCGTGGGGACGAAGTCGCCGACCTTGCCGGCGCCCGACAGGTTGAACAGCTTGGGCTCGTGCACGTGGCCGCAGAAGGTGTAGCGCGCGTCGGTGGCCTGCAGGCTGCGCACCGCATCGGCGCGGGTCTGGATGTAGTCCCAGCCGCCCGGGGCCCAGGCGTTGGCATGCACATAGAACTGGTCGCCGTGCTGCAGGTGCATCGGCAGGCTGGCCAGGAAGTCGATCTGCGCCGCATCGAGCTGGGCGCGGGTCCACTCCACCACGAAGCGGGCGTCCGCGCGCATGCCCGGCGCCGTGCCACGCACCACCGCCTGGTCGTGGTTGCCCATCACCGCCATCGCGCCCTGGCGCACCAGGCCACGCATCTGGTCGACCACCCAGGCGGGGTCGGCCCCGTAGCCGACGAAGTCGCCCAGCAGCACCCAGCGCATGGCGCCCTCGGCGCGGGCATGCTCCAGCACCGACTCCACCGCCTCGCGGTTGGCATGCAGGTCGGTGAGGAAGGCGGTCTTCATCGGTTCACCCGTTGCGGCCTAGCAGCAGGTATTCCATCTGCGTCTTCTGCACGTGCAACCTGTTTTGGTTCCGGCCCGGCGCTGGCGCGCCTTCACATCGTTGCACGATGTGAGCCTGCACCGACACAGGATGCCGGCGCTGCGCGCCTGAGGCCCGGATGTTCATCCGATCCTCCCGAGCAGCAGGTACTCCATGAGTGCCTTCTGCACGTGCAACCTGTTTTCCGCCTCTTCCCACACCACTGACTGCGGGCCGTCGATCACCTCGGCGGCCACTTCCTTGCCGCGATGGGCCGGCAGGCAGTGCATGAACAGTGCGTCCTGCTGCGCCAGCGACATCATCTGCGCATCGACGCACCAGTCGGCGAAGGCTTGCTGCCGGGCCGCGTTCTCGGCCTCGAAGCCCATGCTGGTCCACACATCGGTGGTGACCAGGTGCGCGCCTTCGCATGCGGCAAACGGGCTCTTGAAGGCCTTCACACATCCGGGGTTGACAACGCCGGCCAGGGCCGGGTCGACCTCGTAGCCGCCGGGCGTGCTGATGTGCAGCGTGAAACCCAGGATGTCGGCCGCCTGCAGCCAGGTGTTGGCCATGTTGTTGCCGTCGCCCACCCAGGCCACCACCTTGCCGCGCAGGCAGGCCAGCGGGTCATTGCCCGGCGTGCCGCGGTGCTCGATGAAGGTGAAGAGGTCGGCCAGGATCTGGCAGGGGTGGAACTCGTTGGTCAGGCCGTTGATCACCGGCACCCGGCTGTGCGCGGCAAAGCGCTCCAGTTTGGTCTGCTCGTAGGTGCGGATCATCACCAGGTCGACCATGCGGCTGATCACGCGGGCCGAGTCTTCCACCGGCTCGGCGCGGCCGAGCTGGCTGTCGCCGGTGGTCAGGTGTACCACCGAGCCGCCCATCTGGTACATGCCGGCCTCGAAGCTCACCCGCGTGCGGGTGCTGGCCTTCTCGAAGATCATCGCCAGCGTGCGGTCGGCCAGCGGCTGGTAGCGCTCGTAGTTCTTGAAGCGCGTCTTGATGGTGCGCGCGCGGTCGAACAGGTAGGCGTACTCCTCGGCGCGCAGGTCCTTGAACTGCAGGTAATGCTTCATCAGGCTGAACCCCGGCTTCATTGAGCCCCTCGTCCGACGGATACGTCGGCCGATCCCCCGACGGATACGTCGACCGATCCCCCGACGGATACGTCGACCGATCCCCCGACGGGATGGCGGGCTGGCTTGGTGAGCTGGCGCCCGGCCCGCTCGCGCGGCCCGACAGAGGCTTGTTGCATATCAGGCCTGGTCCAGGAAGGCGCGCACCAGCGGCACCAGGATGGCCACCATCTCGTCGGCCTCGGCGGCGCTGAGGATCAGCGGCGGCACCAGCCGGATCACGCTGTCGGCCGTCACGCTCAGCAGCAGGCCGGCCTCGGCGGCACGGCCCAGCAGTTCGCCGCAGGGGCGATCGAGCTCGATGCCCACCATCAGCCCCTGGCCGCGGATCTCCGTCACGCCGGCCACGCCTTGCAGGCCTTCGGCCAGGCCGGCATGCAGGCGCGCGCCCACGTCGGCCGCATTGGCCATCACGCCGTCTTCTTCCATGATGCGCAGTGTCTCGATGCCCGCGCGCATGGACAGCGGGTTGCCGCCGAAGGTGGTGCCGTGGTTGCCCGGTTGCAGCACCTTGGCGGCGCGCGGCCCGGCCACGATGGCGCCGATCGGCACGCCCGAGCCGAGGCCCTTGGCCAGCGGCATCACATCCGGCAGGATGCCCGCCCACTGGTGCGCAAACCACTTGCCGGTGCGGCCGATGCCGCACTGCACTTCGTCGAGCATCAGCAGCCAGTCCTGCTGGTCGCATATCTGTCGCAGGCCCTGCAGGATGTCGATGCGGGTGGGATTGATGCCACCTTCACCCTGGATGGTCTCGAGAAACACCGCCACCACGTTGGGGTTGCTGCGGGCCACTTCGCGCACGGCGTCCAGGTTGTTCAGCGGCACCCGCACGAAGCCTTCGACCAGCGGGCCGAAACCGGCCTGCACCTTGGGGTTGCCGGTGGCCGACAGCGTGGCGATCGAGCGGCCATGGAAGGCGCGCTCGTAGACGATGATCTCCGGCCGCTCGATGCCCTTGTCGTGGCCGAACTTGCGTGCGATCTTCAGGGCGCCCTCGTTGGCCTCCAGCCCGGTGGAGCAGAAGAACACCGCGTCCAGCCCGGACAGCTCGCACAGCTTGGCGGCCAGCGTCTCCTGCAGCGGGGCGGCGTAGTAGTTGCTGCAGTGGATCAGCTTGGCGATCTGGTCCTGCAGCGCCGGTACCAGCTTGGGGTGGCCGTGGCCCAGGGTGTTGACGGCGATGCCGCCCAGGCCGTCGAGATACGGCTTGCCATCGGTGTCCCAGACGCGGCAACCGCGGCCATGCGACAGCGCAAAAGGCAGCCGGCCGTAGGTGTTCATCACATGGGAGGTCATCGCTGGGCTCCGAAAAGACGGCAGATCAAAGAAGAAGCCAGCGTGTTTTTCGCATGGTTTTCACCACGGCAACACGCCGGCCCGCGCCCTGATTCTAAAGCGCTGGCGTTGTCTGGCCGATACGACGGGATCGTCCAGGCTTCGGGAGCCATCATGTTTGCTGCAGCGCAGCACTTCCACGGCACAATCATGGTTTTCCCGGTGGCAGAGCCGGAGCCGATACGGCGCGTGCTGCGCCCGGTGGCACTGCCCATCGCCCGCCTTGCCCCTGCAGTTTCCCACTCGGCACGCATGTCGACCGCCCACAAACCGCGCGAATTTTTCATCCAGGGCGTCACCCGGACCGGCAGGACCTTCCGGCCCAGTGACTGGTCCGAGCGCCTGGCGGGGGCGCTGTCGAGCTTTCGCCCGAAAAGTGGGCCGCACGGCAGTGGCATCGGCGCGCACATCAGCTATTCACCGTACTGCGTGCCGCGGGTGATCGACGGCATCAAGTGTGTGATCGTCAGCGAGGCGCTGCGCGACCTGGAGCCGATGGCCTGGGACTTCGTCATGCACTTCGCGCGTGACAACGACCTGCAGGTGGTCGAGGCCTGTCTGGTGCCCCGGCCACCCGAACTCGGTTGATCTGCGCGGCCGCGCCAGAATGCAAAAAGCCCGCTGCTGCGGGCTTCTCTTTTTGGGGATGTCGGCCCTCAGGCGGCGGCGGAAGCCGACATCGCCTTGATCTTGGCCGACAGGCGGCTCTTGTGGCGGGCGGCCTTGTTCTTGTGGAAGATGCCCTTGTCGGCGATCGAGTCGATCACGCCCTGGGCATGCTTGAACAGCGTGGCGGGGGCGGCCTTGTCGCCACCGGTGGCGGCCTTGTCCAGCGCCTTCTGCACGTTCTTGACCACGGTGCGGAACTTCGACCGCAGTGCGGTGTTGGCGGCATTGACCTT
>JBBRVT010000106.1:0-11192 GCA_038246615.1 Burkholderiales bacterium | reverse complement strand
CCTTATGGTGCAGTTGTATGGGCCGTGCCGACACTGGTCTGCTTGTTATTGTTTGTGGGTGCGATGGGCAAGAGCGCCCAGGTGCCGCTGCATGTTTGGCTGCCCGATTCGATGGAAGGCCCCACGCCGATCTCCGCCCTGATCCACGCCGCCACCATGGTGACAGCGGGCATCTTCATGGTGGCGCGCATGTCGCCGCTGTTCGAGTTGAGCGACACCGCGCTGAATTTCATCCTCGTGATCGGCAGCATCACCGCGCTGTTCATGGGCTTCCTGGGCATCATCCAGACCGACATCAAGCGGGTGGTGGCGTACTCCACGCTGAGCCAGCTGGGCTACATGACGGTGGCGCTCGGCGTGTCGGCCTACAGCGTGGCGGTGTTCCACCTGATGACCCATGCGTTCTTCAAGGCGCTGCTGTTCCTGGCTGCCGGCTCGGTGATCATCGGCATGCACCACGACCAGGACATCCGCAACATGGGTGGCCTGTGGAAGTACATGAAGATCACCTGGATCACCTCGCTGCTGGGCAGCCTGGCGCTGATCGGCACGCCGCTCTTTTCGGGCTTCTATTCCAAGGACAGCATCATCCTGGCAGTGCACGCCAGCCAGCTGCCGGCTGCGGGTTGGGCTTACTTCGCGGTGGTGGCAGGGGTGTTCGTCACCGCGTTCTATTCGTTCCGGATGTACTTCCTGGTCTTCCATGGCAAGGAGAACTTCCGCCACAAGCCATTCCCTGGCGAGCATGACGACCACGTGGATGATGCACACGCACCTGGCGACGCACATGGCGACGCACATCGCGACGCACATGGCGGTGACCATGCCCACACCCCGCACGAGTCACCGGCCGTGGTGTGGCTGCCGCTGGTGCTGCTGGCCATCCCGTCGGTGGTGATCGGCTACCTCACCATCGGCCCGATGCTGCACGGCGACTTCTTCAAGGACGCGATCTTCGTCGACGCTGCCCGCCACCCTGCCATGCAGGAACTGGGTGCCATGTTCCACGGCGCCGCCGCAATGGCCACGCACGCGCTGGGCACGCTGCCGCTCTGGCTGGCGGTGGGCGGCGTGGTGACGGCCTACCTGTTCTACATGGTGATGCCGTCGGTGCCGGTGGCCATCGGCCGCGCGCTGTCGCCCATCGTCAAGCTGCTCGAGAACAAGTACTACCTCGACTGGTTCAACGAGCACGTGCTGGCGGCCGGCACGCGCCTGCTGGGCCGGGGCCTGTGGAAGGGCGGTGACGGCTTCCTGATCGACGGGCTGCTGGTGAATGGCTCGGCACGCCTGGTGGGCATGGTGGCCGGGCTGTCACGCCTGGTGCAGACCGGGCATGTGTATTGGTACGCGCTGGTGATGCTGCTGGGCGTTTTCGGGCTGCTGACCTGGCAGCTGTGGCCTGCGTTGGCCGGCCTGGCCGGCCACTGAGCACGCGGGGCGGAGAAGAAAAATGGGTCTGTTGAGTGTTGCGATCTGGCTGCCGATCGCCTTTGGCGCGGTGCTGCTGGCCACCGGGCGCGATGACCGCGCCCAACGTGCACGTTGGCTGGCCCTGGTGGGCGCGGCGCTGAGCTTCGTCGTCACCATTCCGCTGATCACCGGCTTCGACAGCACCAGCGCCGCGCTGCAATTCAGCGAGAACCTGTCGTGGATCGGCCGCTTCAATGTGCGCTACCACCTGGGCGTGGACGGTATCTCGGTGTGGTTCGTGCTGCTCACCGCCTTCATCACCGTGGTGGTGGTGGTGGCCGGCTGGGAAGTGATCACCGAGCGCGTGGCCCAGTACATGGGTGCCTTCCTGATCCTGTCGGGCCTGATGGTGGGCGTCTTCGCAGCCGCCGACGGCCTGCTGTTCTATGTGTTCTTCGAAGCCACGCTGATCCCGATGTACATCATCATCGGCATCTGGGGCGGCCCGCGCCGGGTGTATGCGGCCTTCAAGTTCTTCCTGTACACGCTGGCCGGCTCGCTGCTGATGCTGGTGGCGCTGATCTACCTGTACTACAAGTCGGGCGGCAGCTTCGACATCGCCGCCTGGCACAAGCTGCCGCTGCCGCTGCACGCGCAGGCGCTGATCTTCTTCGCCTTCCTCGCGGCCTTCTCGGTCAAGGTGCCGATGTGGCCGGTGCACACCTGGCTGCCCGATGCCCACGTCGAGGCGCCCACCGGCGGTTCGGTGGTGCTGGCGGCCATCATGCTGAAGCTGGGCGCCTATGGTTTCCTGCGCTTTTCCATGCCCATCGCGCCCGATGCCAGCCGCGAGTACGCCTGGTTCATCATCGCGCTCAGCCTGATCGCGGTGGTCTACATCGGCCTGGTGGCCCTGGTGCAGCAAGACATGAAGAAGCTGGTGGCCTACTCGTCCATCGCGCACATGGGCTTCGTCACGCTGGGCTTCTTCGTCTTCAACGAGCTCGGCGTGTCGGGCGGCCTGGTGCAGATGATCAGCCATGGTTTCATTTCCGCCGCGATGTTCCTGGCCATCGGGGTGCTGTACGACCGGGTGCACAGCCGCGAGATCTCCAGCTACGGCGGCGTGGTCAACACCATGCCCAGGTTCGCGGCCTTCGCGCTGTTCTTCACCATGGCCAACTGCGGCCTGCCGGGCACCGGCGGCTTCGTCGGCGAGTGGATGGTGATCCTGGGCACGGTGCAGGCCAACTTCTGGCTGGCGGCCATCGCCGCCACCGCGCTGATCTTCGGCGCCGCCTACTCGCTGTGGATGTACAAGCGGGTCTATTTCGGTGATGTCACCAACGATGACGTGCGCGGCCTCACCGACATCAACGCCCGCGAGTTCGGCCTGATGGCGGTGCTGGCCATCGCCACGCTGTGGATGGGCGTCTATCCCAAGCCCTTCACCGACGTGATGCATGTCTCGGTGACCCAGTTGCTGCAGCACGTGGCCACGTCCAAACTGCAGTGAGCCAGGGTTGAACAACATGAACGCAATGAACTGGCTCGTCGTCTACCCCGAGGCGCTGCTGCTGCTGCTGGCCTGCACGGTGACGCTGGTCGACCTGTACGTCACCGACGAGCGGCGCCGGCCCACTTTCTGGCTGACCCAGGCCAGCCTGGTGTGCGTGGCCGCGATCCACCTGGCCTACTACCAGGGCGGCGCCACCGTCTACGGCATGCAGGGCATGATGGTGAGCGACCCGATGGGCCACCTGCTGGCCTTCTTCGCCACCGTGGCGGTGATCGTCACCATCGCCTACGCGCAGCCCTACATCGCCAGCCGCGACATGCTCAAGGGCGAGTTCTTCTCGCTCACCATGTTCATGCTGCTGGGCGTCTGCGTGATGTGCTCGGCCAACAACTTCCTGGTGATCTACCTGGGGCTGGAGATCATGAGCCTGTCGCTGTATGCCCTGGTGGCGCTGCGGCGCGACCACGGCATCAGCACCGAGGCGGCGATGAAGTACTTCGTGCTGGGCGCGCTGGCCTCGGGCTTCCTGCTGTACGGCCTGTCGATGATGTACGGCGCCACCAGATCACTGGAGATCAACGAGGTGTTCCAGGCCATCGGCACCGGCCGCATCAACAGCACCGTGCTCACCTTCGGCGTGGTGTTCGTGGTGGCCGGCCTGGCCTTCAAGCTGGGCGTGGTGCCGTTCCACATGTGGGTGCCCGATGTCTACCACGGCGCGCCCACGGCGGTCACCCTGTTGATCGGCGGCGCGCCCAAGCTGGCGGCATTCGCCATCACCGTGCGGCTGCTGGTCGAAGGCATGCTGGGCCTGGCGGTCGACTGGCAGCAGATGATGGTGGTGCTGGCCGTGTCCTCGCTGGTCATCGGCAACCTGGCGGCCATCGCGCAGACCAACCTGAAGCGCATGCTGGCCTACTCCACCATCAGCCAGATGGGCTTCATGCTGCTGGGCATGACGGCAGGTGTGGTCAGCGGCAACACCTTGAGCGCGGGCAACGCCTACAGCTCGTCGATGTTCTACGTCGTCACCTACGTCATCACCACCTTGGGCACCTTCGGCCTGATCATGTTCCTGGCCCGCAGCGGCTTCGAGAGCGAGGAGATCACCGACCTGTCCGGCCTGGGCAAGCGTGCGCCCTGGCTGGCCGGCATCATGACCCTCTTCATGTTCAGCCTGGCCGGCGTGCCGCCGATGGTCGGCTTCTACGCCAAGCTGGCCATCCTGCAGGCGCTGATCACCACCAACCTCACCAGCTACCTGGTGCTGGCGGTGGTGGCCGTGTTGCTGTCGCTGATCGGCGCGTTCTATTACCTGCGCATCGTCAAGGTGATGTACTTCGACGAGCCGCTGGCGTCCAATGCCGGCCGGCCGGTGCAGGGCATCGGCGTCAGTGCGTTGCTGGCCGTCAATGGCGCTGCGGTGCTGGTATTCGGCCTGCTGCCAGGCGGTCTGATGGCGATGTGCCGCGACGCCATCCTGCGCGCCCTGGCGACATGAGCACCCGCCGTGCTGCGCCTTCGGCGCTGCCGTTCGCCGAGACGCCGCCGTGACCAAGAGCGGCGACGGGGCGCTGGTCGAGCGCCGCCTCAGCGGTGAGCAGGTGTGGCGCGGCCATTTTCTGGATGTGCGGCGCGACGTGATCGTGCAGCACGGCGGCCACACCGCGCTGCGCGAATACATCGTGCATCCTGGCGCGGTGATGGTGCTGCCCCTGCTTGACGACGGCCGGCTGGTGCTGGAGCGCCAGTTCCGCTACCCGCTGGGCCGGGTGCTGCTGGAGTTTCCCGCCGGCAAGCGCGACCCGGGTGAGGCGGTGCAGCGTTGCGCGCAGCGTGAACTGGTCGAGGAGACCGGCTACCAGGCGCGTGAATGGGCGCGGGCATGCGCCGTCCACAACGCCTGTGCCTATGCCGACGAGGCCATCGAGATCTGGTTTGCGCGCGGGCTCAGCGCTGGCGTGCGCAGCCTGGACGCCGGCGAACTGATCGACGTCTGCACCATGACCGAGGCCGAACTCGATGCCCTGGCCAGCCGCGGCGAGCTGACCGACGTGAAGACGCTGATCGGCCTGCAATGGCTGCAGAAATGGCGTGCCGGTCTGTGGACACTCGATTGGGTGCCGGCGGTCTGACTTCGCCTGCGCAGATAATGCCAGCACGATGAAGGTGCTGAATCTGTCCTGCAACCACGACCATGTCTTCGAGGGCTGGTTTGCATCCGAGGCGGATTTCCAGGACCAGGCCACGCGCGGCGTGGTCGAGTGCCCGCTGTGCAGCAGCCCGCAGGTGCACCGCCTGCCCAGCGCCCCGCGGCTGAACCTGTCCGGCGCGCGCGAGCCCGCCGCACCAGGCCCGGCGCCGGCCGACCCGCCACGTGAACAGGCCGCGCTGCAGGCCCGCTGGATGCAGGCGGTCAGCCACGTGTTGCAGAACACCGAAGACGTGGGTGAGCGCTTTCCCGACGAAGCACGCCGCATCCACTACGGAGAGGCGCCCAACCGCGGCATCCGCGGCCAGGCCAGCGCAGCCGAGCGTGCCGAACTGGCCGACGAGGGCATCGAGGTCATGCCCTTGCCGGTGCCGGCCGCGTTGAAAGGCCCGGCGCATTGATCGCTGGCGGCAAGTTCTGCCCAAGAAGAAACACCGGGCCGCTGCCAGGTTTCCGCATCGCCGACGAGGGGCATCAAGCGCAGCGGCAGGTCCGGGGGCGCTCTCAGCCGCCAGAGTGTCCAAGCACCCGCCCCGGGTTCAGCCGGCCCTGAGGGTCCAGCGCCTGCTTGATGGCCCGCATCAGGCCCAGGGCCACCGGGCTCTTGCGCTCGGCCATCTCGTGCAGCTTCAAGGCTCCCACGCCGTGCTCGGCCGAGAACGAGCCGCCGCGTTCCTGCACAGCGTCGTAGACGATGCGGTTGATGGCCGCCTCGTGCGTGGCCAGGAAGGCCAGCGATTCCGCGCCTTCGGGGCACTGCACGTTGTAATGCAGGTTGCCGTCGCCGAGGTGGCCGAAGTTGACCAGCCGCACACCGGGGATGGCGGCGCACAGCGCGGCGTCGGTGTCGTCGCAGAAGGCAGGAATCGCCGACACCGGCAGCGAGATGTCGTGCTTGACGTTCAGGCCTTCTTCGCTCTGCGCCAGCGGGATGGACTCGCGCAGGTGCCACAGCGCGGCCGATTGCGCCAGGCTCTCGGCCAGCGCTGCATCGCCGACCAGCCCCTGGTCGATGGCGGCCTCCAGCAAGGCCTCGAAGCGGCTGCGCGCACCGGCTTCGCCGTCGGCGTCGGCATATTCAAGCAGCACCGTCCAGGGAGCCGGTGCCAGCGGCTGGGCCAGCTGCGCAAAGTGCCGCCGCACCAGTTGCAGCGAGAAGGTGTTCATCACCTCGAAGCCGGTGAGCCCGGCGCCCAGCCGCGCCTGGGCCAGGCCCAGCAGGGCCACGCACTGCGCGAGCGACGCAGTGCTGGCCAGTGCCGTCAGGCGGGCGGCGGGCTGCGGGTAGAGCTTGAGCGTGGCCGCAGTGATGATGCCCAGCGTGCCCTCGCTGCCGATGAACAGGTCGCGCAGGTCGTAACCGGTGTTGTCCTTGCGCAGGCCCGACAGGCCGCCCCAGATCTCGCCCTGCGCTGTCACCACCTCCAGGCCCAGGCACAGCTCGCGCGCATTGCCGTAGCGCAGCACCTGGGTGCCGCCGGCATTGGTGGCCAGGTTGCCGCCGATGGTGCAACTGCCCTCGGCGGCCAGGCTCAGCGGGAACAGCAGGCCGGCGTCGGCTGCGGCCTGCTGCACCGCCTGCAGCACCATGCCGGCCTCCACCGTCAGCGTCAGGTTGGCGGTGTCGATGGCCCGCAGCCGGTTCATGCGCTGCAGGCTCAGCAGCACCTGGCTGCCGCTGTCGTCGGGCACGCCGCCGCCCACCAGGCCGGTGTTGCCGCCCTGCGCCACGATCGCCGCGCCGTGGCGGGCACAGGCCTGCACCACCTGGGCCACCTCGGCCGTGCTGCCGGGCCGCACCACCGCCAGCGCCCGGCCATGCCAGCGCCTGCGCCAGTCGCGCTCCCAGGCCGACAGGTCGCCCTGGTCGGCGCGGGTCAGTACCTGGGCGGTGCCCAGCAGGCGGCGCAGGTCGCCGAGCAGTTTGCTCATGGCTTCGCTGCTGCCACCGGGTGCTTCAGGCGCCAGCGCACATGCGCGGCGCAGGCGGCGAACAGCAGGCTGCACAGCAGCACCTGGCCCCAGGCCAGCCATTCACCGATGCCCAGCGGCGCGCCGGCGGGCAGGCCGGTGGCCCGCACGATGCCCTCGGTGAAGTAAAGCCACACCAGCAGGCTGACCCAGCGGTAGGTATAGAGCCGGTGCTTCAGCAGCCCGGCCAGCGGGATCACCAGCGGCAGCACCTTGAAGGCCAGGAAGCGCGAGCCGGTGGGGGCCAGCCACAGCTCCCAGGCCAGGCCCAGCACGATCAGCCCCAGCAGCGCGCCCACGGCCACCAGCCGGGTGGCCTGCACGAAGGCATGGGCAGGCTGGTTGGCCAGACCGCTGTCGGTCGAAGGGAGGGCAGACGAGGCCGGGTTGGGCGATGTGGACACGGCAGGCAGACGGCAGCAGGCGGGGTGGCGGCTGGCATCATAGTCGGATGACTTCTATCCCTTCAGCCCTGGGGCGCTGGCGGCAGTGGCTGGCCGGGCTGGCCATGCTGCTGCGGGACTGGCCCTGGTTCGACACCCTGCGCACGCTGCGACAGCGCTTTCGTGAAGACCATCTGGCGCTCACCGCCGGCAGCCTCACCTTCACCACGCTGATCAGCCTGGTGCCGCTGGTCACGGTCATGTTGGCGATCTTCACCGCGTTTCCGATGTTCTCGCGGCTGCAGGTGTCGGTGCAGCAGTACTTCGTGCAGACCCTGGTGCCCGACAACATCGCCCGGCCGGTGCTGCAGGCGCTGACAGAGTTCGCCGGCCAGGCCAGCAAGCTGGGCAGCGTGGGCCTGCTGCTGCTGGGCATCACCGCGCTGGCGCTGATGTTCACCATCGACAGCGCGCTCAACGCCATCTGGCGCGTGCCGCGGCCGCGGCCGCTGGCGCAGCGGGTGCTGGTGTACTGGGCGGCGCTCACGCTGGGCCCGCTGCTGCTGGGGGCCAGCCTGTCGGTCACCTCGTATGCAGTGTCGGCTTCGGGCGGGCTGGTCAGCGCGCTGCCGGGCGGGCTGGCGCTGCTGATCGACCTGCTGGAATTCGGCCTGCTGGCCAGCGGCGTGGCCATGCTGTTCCGCTACATGCCCAACACCCACGTGCGCTGGCGCCATGCCTGGGCCGGCGCGGTGTTCGTGGCGCTGGGCTTCGAGGTGGCCAAGCGGGCGCTGTCCTGGTACGTGCGCGCGGTGCCGGGTTACGCGGTGGTCTACGGCGCCTTCGCGACGCTGCCGATCTTCCTGCTGTGGATTTACCTGAGCTGGCTGATCGTGTTGTTCGGCGCGGTGATCGCCGCTTATGCGCCCAGCCTGGCGATGCGGGCGGTGCGCCGGCTCGACCGCCCGGGCGAGCGCTTTGCGCTGGCGGTGGCCTTGCTGCAGGCCCTGGCGGCCGCCCGCAGCGCCGGGCACCGCGGCCTCAGCGCCGAGACCCTGGCCGGCCAGTTGCGCACCGACCCGCTGCAGGTGGAGCCGGTGCTCGACGACTTGCTGGCCCTGGGCTGGTGCGGCCGGCTTGACGAGGCCGGCGCGCAGCGCCATGTGCTGCTGATCGACCCGCTGCACACGCCGCTGCAGCCGCTGGTCGACCGGCTGCTGCTGCAGGACGAGGACAGCACCGCGCGGTTCCGCCAGCGCAGCGGTTGGGCCGGCATGGCGGTGGCCGACCTGCTGGCTGACCGGCCGCCGCCGCATTGGGGATAATCCGGGTCTTCGTGAACCCGCCCGCCCCACCGGTGCGGCCGCAGCAGCCCGATGCCCCTGCGCGCCCAGCGCGCGAGCCTCGGCCGCCGCGCCCCGCCACACCGGTCCCACCCATCACCTACCCCGAGTCGCTGCCGGTCTCCAGCCGGCGCGAGGAGATCGCGCGCGCCGTGCGCGACCACCAGGTGGTGATCGTCTGCGGCGAGACCGGATCGGGCAAGACCACGCAGTTGCCCAAGATCGCGCTGGAGCTGGGCCGCGGCCTGGGCGCCGGTGGCCGGGGCCTGATCGGCCACACCCAGCCGCGCCGGCTGGCCGCCACCAGTGTGGCCAAGCGCATCGCCGACGAGCTGAACAGCCCGCTGGGCGAGGTGGTGGGCTACAAGGTGCGGTTTCAAGACCGGCTGCAGCCCGGTGCGTCGGTCAAGCTGATGACCGACGGCATCCTGCTGGCCGAGACCCAGGGCGACCCCGACCTGCGCCAGTACGACACGCTGATCATCGACGAGGCGCACGAGCGCAGCCTGAACATCGACTTCCTGCTGGGCTATCTGCGCCAGCTGCTGCCGCGCCGGCCGGACCTGAAGGTCGTGGTGACCTCGGCGACCATCGATGCCGACCGCTTCGCCAGGCACTTTGACAGCAGGCTGGGCCCGGCGCCGGTGATCCAGGTCAGCGGGCGCCTGTTTCCGGTGGAACAGCGCTGGCGGCCGTTCGAGGAGAAGCGCGAGTACGGCCTGGACGAAGCCATCGCCGACGCGGTGGACGAGCTGTGGCAGGGCGGCGGCAGTGGCGACATCCTGGTCTTCCTGCCCGGCGAGCGCGAGATCCGCGACGCGGCCGACCACCTGCGCAGGCACCTGGCCAGGCAGCAGAAGAGCCACCACCCGGGCGGGCCGCAGCCCGAGATCCTGCCGCTGTTTGCGCGCCTGTCGCAGGCCGAGCAAGAGGCGGTGTTCAACCCCGCGAGTTCTGCCCATGGGGGCCGGCGCATCGTGCTGGCCACCAATGTGGCCGAGACCTCGCTCACCGTGCCGGGCATCCGCTATGTGGTCGACAGCGGCCTGGCGCGGGTCAAGCGCTACAGCTACCGCACCAAGGTCGAGCAATTGCAGATCGAGCCGATCAGCCAGGCTGCGGCCAACCAGCGCGCCGGCCGGTGCGGGCGGGTGGCCAACGGCATCTGCATCCGGCTGTACGACGAGAAAGATTTCGCCGGCCGGCCGCCTTTCACCGACCCCGAGATCCTGCGCAGCAGCCTGGCCGGCGTGATCCTGCGCATGAAGAGCCTGCGCCTGGGCGCAGTGGAGCAGTTCCCGTTCCTGGAGGCGCCGCGGCCCAAGGCGATCGCCGACGGCTACGAACTGCTGGCCGAACTGGGCGCGGTGGACGACGACAACACCCTCACCCGCATCGGCCAGGAGCTGTCGCGCCTGCCGCTGGACCCGCGGGTGGGCCGCATGATCCTGGAGGCGCGCAACCGCGACGCGCTGAGCGAGGTGCTGGTCATCGCCAGCGCGCTGAGCGTGCAGGACGTGCGCGACCGGCCGATGGAAGCCGCCCAGGCCGCCGACGAGAAGCACAAGAAGTTCGACGACGAGAAGTCGGAGTTCCTCGGCTACCTGAAGCTCTGGGCCTGGATCGAAGAAGGCCGCGGCGTGCACGGCCATGCTGATGCGGCCCAGGCGCGGGTGGACACCCACAAACTGAGCAACCGCCAGCAGGAGCAACGCCTGCGCGACAGCTTCGTCAACCCGCGGCGGGTGCGTGAATGGCGCGACATCCACAGCCAGCTGCACACCGTGGTGGCCGAGCAGGGCTGGCGGCTGAACGGCAGTGCGGCCACCTACGAGCAGGTCCACCTGGCCATGCTGGCCGGGCTGCTGGGCAACGTGGGCTGCAAATCAGACGACGAGGACTGGTACCTGGGCGCGCGCGGCATCAAGTTCTGGCGCCACCCCGGCGCGCACCTGAACAAGAAGCCCGGCCGCTGGCTGATCGCCGCCGAGCTGGTCGACACCACCCGGCTCTACGGCCGCGGCCTGGCGCAGATCGAGCCGCAGTGGATCCCGCCGCTGGCCGGCCACCTGCTGAAGACCCAGCTGCTGGAGCCGCACTGGGAGAAGAAGGCCGCCGAAGTGGTGGCGCTGCAGCGTGCCACGCTCTACGGCATCGTGGTCTATGCCAACCGGCGGGTGAACTTCGGCAACGTCGACCCCAAGGCCGCACGCGAGATCTTCATCCGCGAGGCGCTGGTGGCCGGTGTGCACGAAGACAGCTGGGATGGGTATTGGGAAAAGCGGCTGCCGTTCATCGCCCACAACCGCAAGCTCATCGCGCAGGTGCAGGACCTGGAGCACAAGGCGCGG
>JBBRVT010000105.1:0-11208 GCA_038246615.1 Burkholderiales bacterium | reverse complement strand
TGGCGCATCGGCCCCATGCTGCCGCCGCCGGGTGCCACGATGTGGATGTTGCTCTGCAGCAGGTGGCCCGGACCGCTGGGCACCAGGCGCTCCAGCGTGACGCCGGCCGATGCGCCGTCGCCGCCGGCTGCAATGCGCGGCTGGCTGCCGGCACGGCCCACATGGCCCAGGCCCGTCCAGTCGGGTTCGAACAGCGCCCCGATGTTGGTGCCCAGCGCGGTGACCAGCGCATGCAGCACTGTCAGCGGCGGCAGCAGCTTGTCGTTCTCGTACTTGGAGATCAGGCTGATGGACACGCCGACCTGCTCGGCCAGGTCCTTGATGCGCACCTCTTTGACCAGCCGGGCATGGCGCAGGCGGGCGCCGATGGCCACCGGATGGCCGGCCGCCGTGCTGGTAGTCACGCCCTGCGGTTTCTTCGTGTGCAAGCGAGTTGATCAGATCAGGGCGCATGCACGATCCGGAGGAACCCATGCACCAGCGGCGTGCGCCGACGCGCCATCCCGCGGCGCGCAGCCCAGTTGTCCTGAAAGTTGCCGGCCTGCCGCAGGGGCTGGCGGCCTGGCATGTTGCGCCGCTTCAGCGCTTGGGCGGCAGCGGGCGGCCCGGCGCGGGCCTGCCGGTGTGGCGCGGGCGCTCGGCGGCGTCTGCACGCGGTGCGCGTGCGGTCCGCGCCGGTGTGGCGTCCGTGCCGTCGGCCGGTGGCATATCGGCCTTGCGGATGCGCACCGGCTGGCGCACGCGCTCGGCTGTCGACGGCGCGGCGGGGGCGCTGAAGGCATCGGCGCTTGCCTCTGCATGGACCTGCTCGTGGGGGCTGGCAGCCCCAGCCGCCAGCGCCCGGGCTGCATCGGCCAGCGCTCCGGTGTTGCCGGCCGCCGCAGGCGCGTCGCCGGCGGCCTCGTCGGCCTTGATCGCCCGGGTATAGGGCGCCAGCAGCGCCACCAGCTGGCCGTAGACCTTCGGGTTGCCGGCCACCACCTCGCGCTGGTAGAGGAAGTCGGCGTCGCCGGTGAAGTTGCCCACCAGGCCTCCGGCCTCGGTGATGATCAGCGAGCCGGCGGCCATGTCCCAGGGGTTCAGGCCGGTCTCGAAGAAGCCGTCGTACCAGCCGGCGGCCACGTAGCACAGGTCGAGTGCGGCCGCGCCCGGGCGGCGCACGCCGGCACAGGACTGCATCACCGTCTCGAACATCTGCAGGTAGCGCTGGAAGTTGTCGCCGCGGCGGAACGGGAAGCCGGTGCCGATCAGCGAGTCGGCCAGCCGGGTGCGCTTGCTTACCCGCAGGCGCTTGTCGTTGAGGAAGGCGCCGCGCCCGCGCGAGGCATAGAACAGGTCGTTGCGGGTGGGGTCGTAGACCACCGCCTGCTGCACCACGCCGCGCCAGGCCAGTGCGATGCTGACGGCATACACCGGGAAGCCGTGCAGGAAGTTGGTGGTGCCGTCCAGCGGGTCGATGATCCAGGTGAACTCGCTGTGCTGGGCGCCATGTTCGCGTCCCGACTCCTCGGCCAGGATGGCGTGCCCCGGGTAGGCGGCCAGCAAAATCTCGATGATGGCGGCCTCGGCCATCTGGTCGATCTCGCTGACGAAGTCGTTCGGACCCTTGCTGCTGATCTTCAGGATGTCCAGGTCCTGCGAGCCCCGGTTGATGATCGCCCCCGCAGCGCGCGCGGCCTTGACGGCGATGTTGAGCATGGGGTGCAGGGATTGCGACATGGGGTGTCCAGACAGGGCGGGTGGGGCACGGCGGCAGAGAGAAAGAGCGGTTGCGCGGCAGGGTGCAGCATGGGCAGCCCGACAATCGGCAAGCAACCCTGGAGTTTACCCGCACTTGACCGCCAACACGCCGCTTGCCACCCACGACGCCACCCGCTTCGTGCTGCTGAACACCAGCCACGCCGGCAACGTGGGCGCTGCCGCCCGGGCGATGAAGGTGATGGGCTTCAGTGACCTGGTGCTGGTGGCACCGCGCTTTGCCGACGTGCTGAGCCAGGAGGAGACCGTGGCCATGGCCAGCGGCGCGGCCGACATCCTCGTGCGCGCCCGGGTGGTGGCCACGCTGGCCGATGCGCTGCAGGGCATCAGCTTTGCCTGCGCCACCGCGATGACGCCGCGCGACTTCGGCCCGCCCACCTGCGCCCCGCGTGACCGCCTGCCGGCGCTGGCGGCCGAGGTGGCGGCCGGCGCGCAGACGGTGGCCTTCGTCTTCGGCAGCGAGCGCTTCGGCATGGCCAATGCCGACGTGTGGCGCTGCCATGTGTGCCTGAGCATCCCCAGCGCGCCGGACTACGGATCGCTGAATCTGGCGCAGGCGTTGCAGTGCATCGCCTACGACTGGCGCTGTGCGCTGGGCGCCTGGCCGGTGCAGGCGCGCACCGCCGCCACGGTGCCGGCCGATGGCGCGGCAGTGGCCGGCGCGCTCGACCACTGGCAGCAGGTGCTGGCGCAGATCGGCTTTCTCGACCCCGCCGCGCCGAAGCGGCTGATGCCGCGGCTGCAGCAGCTGATCCACCGCGCCCAGCCCACGGCGGAAGAACTGCACATCCTGCGCGGCATCGCCCGGGCCATCGGCAAGTTCGACAAGATCGACAAGACCGGCAAGACAGGCGAGACACCGCGCCCGGGCTGACTCACCAGGGCAGGCGCTGGCCGTCCCAGGCCACGAAGGCGCCGCTGTCGGCCGGGGTCAGCGCGTCCAGCGTGGCCAGCAGTTGCGTGGCGGCCAGGTCGGGTGGCCGGCCGATCTCGCCGCCGCGGAACGGCGCCGACAAGCCGGTGCTGACGGTGCCCGGGTGCAGCGCCACCACCACGGTGTGCGGCTGGCTGCGGCGCAACTCGATCGCGGCGGTGGCCAGCAGCATGTTCAGCGCCGCCTTGCTGGCGCGGTAGCTGTACCAGCCGCCCAGGCGGTTGTCGCCGATGCTGCCCACCTTGGCCGACAGCATCGCCAGCAGCGCGCGCTGGCGGTCGAGCAGCGGGCTGAAGTGGCGCAGCAGCAGCGCCGGCCCGATGGTGTTCGCCTGGAAGGTGGCCAGCAGCTGTGCGCTGTGCAGGTCGCCCAGCTTCTTCTCGGGCTGGAATCCGGGCCCGTGCAGCAGGCCGGCGGCGTTGATCAGCAGGTGAAAGCGCCCCAGCGGCGCCAGCGCGGCGGCTGCCGCAGCCACGCTGGCGTCGTCGGCGATGTCCAGCGCCGGCGTGGACGCACGGTGCAGCCCCAGCACCGTGGCGCAGCGCGGGTCGGCCTGCAGCGCGTGCACCAGGGCGGCACCGATGCCCCCGCGTGCGCCGACCACCAGCGCCCGGTAGCCCGGCGGCAGTGATGCCATGGTGGGCGCAGCGGCCGCAGTCATGGTGCGCCCTCGCCGCTGTCGGCGTCTTCGGCGGCGGCCTCGCGGGCGCGCTGCTGCAGCACGTCGCGCAGCGGCAGCAGCGCCTCACCCAGGGCCGGCAGCGTGGTGCTGCCGCCCCAGCGCAGGGCCGGCGGCGGCAGCGTGCTCATGTAGGCCTCGCTGAACACCCGGCCGAGCTGGCGCTGGTTGATCGCCAGGGTGACCACCACGCCGGCCAGCAGCACCAGGGCCAGGCTGGTGTTGATGGCCAGGCCGCGCTGCGGCAGCAACTGGCGCAGGTGGCTGCGCACCACCAGCATGCCCAGCAGTGGCAGGCCCCACTGGTGGTAGGCCTGCCACAGCCAAGGCCAGCCCAGCGCTGCGGCAGTGTTGGGCAGCAGCAGGTTCAGCACCTCGTAGGCCAGCAGCCAGGCCAGCGCGATGCCGGCGTGGCTGCTGAACTCGAAGCCATGGCGGAAAAGTTTGGAGCCCAGCGCCCACAGCCCGCACCACAAGGCCAGGCCGCTGGGCAGGCCCAGCAGCCAGGGCAGCCACTGCACCAGGTCGGCACCCGGGTCCAGTTGCACCCAGCGGTGCAGCACCTGCACGGCCACCCAGGCGGCGAGCATCACCCACAGTGCCAGGCCGCCCACCGGCGGTTCTGCCAGCGGCCATTCGGGCGCCACCGGCGCGCCGGCCAGGCGCAGCCGCAGCCGCTGCCCGCCGATCTGCAGCAGCGCGCCGGCGGCCGGCAGCGCGGCCTGCTCGCCGGCCTGCAGCCGGCGCTGGCCGATCTGCAGGCCGTTGCGACTGTCGCCCGCCTGCACCACCGGCTGGCCGGCGGCGTCCAGCGCCAGCGTGGCATGGTGCGGGGCCACATGCGGGTCGTCCAGCACCCAGGTGTTGTCGAGTGCGCGGCCCAGCGTCACCGGCCAGGCGTGCACGTCCAGCGTGCGGCGCGCCCGACCGTCACGGTCGAACAGCTCGATCAGCGCGAGGCGGTCTTCGGGGCGACGGCTGCCGGTGTCCAACCGAAACCCTCCAGGTAGTGCCGCGCCAGGCGCTGGGCGTTGTCGAAGCTCAGCGCCTGCGCGTCCAGCCGGCCCTGCACGCCCATGCTGCTGCTGTCGAGCGATGCGGTGAGCACGCTCAGGTCGAACAGCTGCGGCAGCTTCTTGTAGGCCTGCAGGCAGACCACCGCGCGCAGCGGCAGGCCGCCGCCGGCCAGCACGGTGCGCTCGGTGCAGCGCGCGGCCACGCGGTGGGCGTCGCGCTGGCCGACCACCTCGTTGCCGAAGCTCTCGCTGTAGCGCTGCTGGAAGCGCAGCGCGCCCAGCTTGCTGCCGTCGTAGGTTTCGTGGCGCACGGCGATGGTGCCGGTGCGCAGGCGTTCGTCGATGAAGACGGCGCTGTCCATCGTGCAATCGCTGCGCTCGAACACCAGGCCGCGGGTGGCGGCCGGGGTGCCACTGCCCCAGCAGCGCGAGAAGGTCTCCATCGGCACGGGGATGCGGTAGCGCGGGTGGCCGGCCGCGCGCCAGGGCTGGGCGGTGAAGCTGTCGACCAGCGCCGCCTGGTGCGCCAGCAGCTGCCGCTCGATCTCGGCATGCACCGGCTGGGTGATCGGCGCGGCGTTGCGGCCGCGTGCCAGCAGTGCCTGGGCGAGTGCCGCCGGCACCAGGAAGCTGACCTGCTCGCCGTCGCGCCGGGCGGCCACGTTCACGCCCACCAGGCGGCCCTGCGCGTCCAGCGCCGGGCCGCCGCTCATGCCGGCGCTGAGCGAGCCGCCGAAGAACAGCGTGGGCAGGAAGTGGCGCTCGGCCAGGCCGTTGTAGGCGCCTTCGGTGACGGCAAAGCCGACGTCCAGCGGGTTGCCGAGCGAATAGATGCGTGCGCCGCGGTCGGGCTCGCTGCCCTCGGGGCGGAACGGCACCGCGCCGCGGCCGCGCAGCGGCGCCGGGTCCACCGGCTTGAGCAGGGCCAGGTCGTGCAGCACGTCGAAGGCCAGCAGTTCCAGTGCGCCTTGCTGGCCGTCCACCGTGGCATAGACCAGGCGGTGGCGCTGCGGCGCCAGTGCGAAGCTGCTGACGACGTGGTAATTGGTGATCAGGTGCCCCTCGGGCGTGACCAGGAAGGCCGAGCCGACCGAGGACTGGCTGTCCTGCGTCTTCAGCAAAGTGCGCACCTGCAGCAGCCGGGACTGCATGTCGGCATAGATGCGCTGGCCGGTGCCCGAGACCGCTGTGCCGGCCGATGTTCCCGGCGCCAGCAACGGCGCCGGGGGTGTTGCGGCGGGTGTTGTGCCAGGCGCTGCGGCAGGCGTCGCTGCGGGCGTTGTGGCAGGCGCTGCGGCAGGCGGTGTTCCGGTGGTGGCTCCTGCCGCCCATGCAGTCGCGCTGCAGGCCCAGAGGGCTGCGGTCAACCAGGCCAGCAGCCGGTGGCGCCCTGGCGCCCGGGCAGGCCATGGGCTGGGGGCGGGCGGGCACGGGACGTCAATCACCCGGCCAGTGTAGGGGGCGGTCGCCGCCTGCACGGGCAGCAGGGCCGCACTACACTGGCTGGCCACCTGCAGTGAGCCCCGAAATGTTCAGTCGCCTCCGAGAAGACATCGCCTGCATCCGCGAGCGCGATCCTGCAGCGCGCTCGGCCTGGGAGGTGCTGACCTGCTACCCCGGCCTGCATGCGGTGATGTGGCACCGGCTGGCCCATGCGGCCTGGGTGCGCGGCCTGCGCTGGCCAGGGCGGTTCCTGTCGCACATCGGCCGCTTTCTCACCGGCATCGAGATCCACCCCGGTGCCACGCTGGGCCGGCGGGTGTTCATCGACCACGGCATGGGCGTGGTGATCGGCGAGACCGCCGAGGTCGGCGACGACTGCACCATCTACCAGGGTGTGACGCTGGGCGGCACCTCGCTGAGCAAGGGCGCCAAGCGCCACCCCACGCTGGGCCGCGGTGTGATCGTCAGCGCTGGCGCCCAGATTCTGGGTGGCTTCACCGTGGGCGACGGCGCCCGGGTGGGCAGCAACGCGGTGCTGCTGCAGCCGGTGCCGGCCGGCGCCACGGCAGTGGGCATCCCGGCGCGCATCGTGCAGAAATCGGCCGACGCCGCGCGCGAGGACGCAGCCGCCAAGATGGGTTTCTCGGCCTACGGCGTGACCGCCGGCACCGACCCGGTGGCACAGGCGATGAAGGGCCTGATCGACAACGCCAGCAGCCATGAACACCAGATCGCGCTGCTGTGGCAGGCGATCGAGAAACTGTCGTCCGGCGCGCGTGAACTGCCCGGCACCGACTGCGTGCCGCAGGACGCGCGAACCCGCGAGAGCTTCGACGCCGACCGGCTGACCCGCCTGGTGAAGTGAGGCGGCGGGGTCAGGCCTGCGGCGGCGTGGCCGCCGGACCGACAGTCGGCGGCCTGGCCGCCGCACCCACATTCGGCGGCCTGATGGCAGTCTTCGGCCGGAAGGCCTTGCACACCGCAGCGTCGCATTCCAGGTAGGGCCCGCCGATCAGGTCGATGCAGTACGGAACGGCGGCAAAGATGCCGTGCAACGGCGGCTGCGCATCCGGCAGGCCCTGCAATGTTTCGGCGATGCTCTTGGGCTGGCCTGGCAGGTTGATGATCAGCGCCCGCTTGCGGACCACCGCCACCTGGCGGCTCAGGATCGCGGTGGGTACGAAGCGCAGGCTGATCTGGCGCATCTGCTCGCCGAAGCCCGGCATCTGCTTGTCGGCCACCGCCAGCGTGGCCTCGGGCGTCACGTCGCGCGGCGCCGGGCCGGTGCCGCCGGTGGTCAGCACCAGGTCGCAATGGTCGTCGTCGACCAGCGCGCGCAGCGTGGCGCTGATGCCTTCCTGCTCGTCGGGGATCAGCCGGGTCACCCAGGTGATCGGGTTGTGCAGCGCGCGGCCCAGCCAGTCCTGCAGCGCGGGAATGCCCTTGTCTTCATAGACGCCTGCCGAGGCGCGGTCGCTGATCGACACCAGGCCGATGCGCACCGGGTCATGCGGGTCGTGCTGTTCAGGCATCGGCGGCCTCGCCGTCGTGGTCGTCTTGATCGTCGTCGTCTTCGGCATGCACCGGCTGGCCGGCGGCACTGCCCAGCCAGGGTTTGACGAACTGGAACAGCTCACGGTAGCCGCGGCCGTTGCGCTGCTCGGGCGCAGCGGCGGCGTCCTTGCGGGCGGCGCGCACCAGGCTGCGCAGGCGCTGCAGGTCGCTGCCCGAAAACTCGGCCGCCCAGCGGGTGAGGGCGTCGTCGCTGGCCACCAGCTCGTCGCGCCAGCGTTCGGTTTCGTGCAGCGCCAGCGTGTCTTTCGCGGATCCCAGGCGGAAGGCGTCCACCGCCGCCTGCAGCGGCGCCGGGTCGGCCATGCGCATCTGCTTGCCGATGTACTGCATCTGGCGGCGCTTGCCCTCGAAGCTCTTGGTGCGCTTGTGCGCGGCGATGGCGTCGCGCAGCGGCTCGGCCATCGGCAGGTCTTTCAGACGGCTGGCGGGCAGCAGCACCAGCGCCTCGCCCAGCGCCTGCAGGTCATGCGCCTGCTGCTTCAGCCGGGTCTTGCTCGGCTTCTCGAAGACGTAGGCGTCGGCGGGTTCGGGGTCAGGGCGTTGGCGCATGGGCCGCAGGAGCATTCAGGAGCCACTTGGGGCGATGGCTATGATTGTCGCCCACCACGCTACAGGCCTTGCCTCCATGTCCGGATCCACCACGTCCCAGGGTTTCGCCTTCAACCGCGGCCAGTTCCAGCAGATCATCGACGACACGCTGGCCATTGCGAAGGACCTGGGCGCCAGCGATGCCGCAGCCGAGGTGAGCGAAGGCGCCGGCCTGTCGGTCTCGGTGCGCCTGGGCGAGATCGAGAACGTCGAGCGCAACCGCGACAAGAGCGTGGGCGTGACGGTCTACCTCGGCCAGAAGCGCGGCAACGCCAGCACCAGCGACTTTTCAGCCGATGCGCTGCGCCAGACGGTGCGCGCGGCCTACGACATCGCCCGCTTCACCGCCGACGACCCGGCCGCCGGCCTGCCCGACGCCGAAGACCTGGCCACGCCCGACGTCACCGGTATCGACCTGGACCTGTTCCACCCCTGGCTGGTGGATGCCGACGGCGCGGCTGCGCTGGCGCGTCGCTGCGAGGACGCAGCATTCGCCACCAGCCCCAGGATCAGCAACAGCGAAGGCGGCGGCACCTCGGCGCAGCAGTCGCACTTCTGGGCCGGCAACAGCCGCGGTTTCCGCGGCGGCTATGCCAGCTCGCGCCATTCGATCTCGGTGGCGCCGATTGCCGGCAAGGGCGCGGCGATGCAGCGCGACGCCTGGTACAGCTCGGAGCGCAACGCGATGGACCTGGCCTCCCCCGAGGCGGTGGGCCGCTATGCCGCCGAGCGCGCGCTGTCGCGCCTGAAGGGCCGCAAGGTGCCCACCTGCGAGGTGCCGGTGCTGTTCGAGAACACGCTGGCCGCCGGCCTGCTGGGCAGCCTGGTGGGCGCCATCAGTGGCGGCGCGCTGTACCGCCGCGCCAGCTTCCTGATGGACAGCTTGGGCACGGCGGTGCTGGCAAACCATCTGGACGTGGACGAAGACCCGCTGGTGCCGCGCGGCAAGGCCAGTGCGGCCTTCGACGACGAAGGCGTGTGCACCCGCAAGCGCCGCGTGGTGGAGGCCGGCGTGGTGCAGGGCTACTTCCTGTCGACCTACTCGGCCCGCAAGCTGGGCCTGCGCAGCACCGGCCATGCCGGCGGGTCGCACAACCTGGTGCTGACCAGCCGCCTGACCCGGCCCGGCGACCACCTGGATGAAATGCTGCGCAAGCTGGGCCGCGGCCTGTTCGTCACCGAGCTGATGGGCCAGGGCGTGAACGGGGTGACCGGCGACTACTCGCGCGGCGCCGCCGGGTATTGGGTAGAGGGCGGGCAGATCGTGCACCCGGTGCATGAGGTGACCATCGCCGGCAACCTGAAGGACATGCTGCGCGACATCGTGGCCATGGGCGCCGACACCTATGTGTCGGGCGGGCGCACGGTGGGGTCGCTGCTGCTGGCGCGCATGAAGGTGGCGGGCAGCTGAGCCTGGTGCTTCACCGTGGTGCGGCCTGCGGGTTTCACCGCCCGTTCGGCCTGCCCTACCCCCCTAGAATGCATTGCTTTTTCTGCAAACTTGCTAAGGAGATCTGCATGGAACGTCGAAATTTTGTCCGTGGTGCCGGCATGGCCGGCATCTTGGCTGCGGGCACCGCACCGGCCATCGTGCATGCACAGGCCAGCCTGCGCTGGCGCCTGTCGTCGGGCTTCCCCAAGTCGCTCGACACCATCTTCGGTGCTGCCGACACCTTCTCGAAGAAGGTCAAGGACATGACCGGCGGCAAGTTCGAGATCTCGGTGCACGCTGCCGGTGAACTGGTGCCGATGCCCGGCCTCGTCGACGCGGTGCAGAACGGCACCGTCGAGATGGGCCACACCGCGTCTTACTACTACTTCGGCAAGAACGATGCGTTCGCATTGGGCACCGGCATCCCCTTCGGCCTGAACAGCCGCCAGACGACAGCCTGGATGTACGACGGCAACGGCCTGAAGCTGATGCGCGAGTTCTATTCGAACTACGGCTTCACCAGCTTCCCGATGGGCAACACCGGCGCGCAGATGGGCGGCTGGTTCCGCAAGGAAATCAAGACCGTGGCCGACATGAAGGGCCTGAAGTTCCGCGTCGGCGGCTTTGCGGGCAAGGTCACCGGCCGCCTGGGCACGGTGTCGCAGAACATCCCCGGCGGTGAGATCTACCAGGCGCTGGAAAAAGGCACCATCGATGCCGCAGAGTTCGTGGGCCCGTACGACGACCAGAAGCTGGGCTTCAACAAGGTCGCGCCGATCTACCACTTTCCGGGTTGGTGGGAAGGCGGCCCGCAGCTGGACCTGTACGTGAACCAGAAGGCCTTCGACGGCCTGAGCGCCGAGTACAAGGCCATCATTGAAAGCGCCGCAGCCTTTGCGCACACCGAGATGCAGGCCAAGTACGACGCCCGCAACCCGGCCGCGCTGAAGCAGTTGGTGGCCGGCAAGACGCGTCTGGTGGCCTTCCCGAAGCCGGTGCTCGACGCCGCCTTCAAGGAATCGATGGCGCTGTACAGCGAGGTCAGCGCCTCGAACCCCGCGTGGAAGAAGATCTACGACGACTACAGCAGCTTCCGTCGTGAATCCAACCTGTGGTTCCGCTTCACTGAAGCGCGTTTCGACAGCTACATGCAAAGCGCCAAGCTGTAGTCGACGCGACCGCGACCGCGCCCGCAACACAAGCAAAAGGCCCCGCACTGCGGGGCCTTTTCAATTGGCTCGGCGGCGGCCCCTGGGCGGCTCCTGGGTCGCGCCTGGGTCAGGGCTTCTTGCCGCCGGCCGCGTCCTTCGTCATCGCCTCTTCGAGCGCCTTCATCGGGTCGTTCTCTTCTGCCGGCTGCTCGCCTTCGGCGGCGCTGGCCGCACCTTCCGGCGCCGACGCTTCTGTGTCGGCCGCAGCCGCCTCCTCGGCGGTGGGCAGGCCCATGCTTTCCAGCGCCTTGTCGGCGTCGATCAGCTCGACCTTCTCGATACCGCCGCTGACCAGCTCCGGGTAAGTGATGACTGCGGTGACCATGATCAGCTGCAGGATGATGAAGGCGATCGAGCCCTTGTAGATCTGGGCAGTGGTCACCGCCGGGATGCGCTGGCCGGTGATGCGGTCGTTGTAGTCCTTCTTCGCTGCCACGCTGCGCAGGTAGAACAGCGCGAAGCCGAATGGCGGTGTCAGGAACGAAGTCTGCAGGTTCATGGCCAGGATCACGCCGAACCAGACCAGGTCGATGCCCATCTTGTCGGCCACCGGGGCCAGGATGGGCACCACG
>JBBRVT010000104.1:0-11381 GCA_038246615.1 Burkholderiales bacterium | reverse complement strand
TGCCTCCTGACCCTGCCGTGGACACCGACCCCTACCTGCATCTGCCGCTGCTGCGCGGCTGTCTGACGCCGGCGGCAGATTCGGCGCTGCGGGTGACGCCGCAGGCGCTGGCCACCTGGGACCGCGACGCCCTGGCCCGCGGCCTGCCGCCCGACTGGCGCTGGAGCGAGCAGCAGATCGAGGCCTCGCGCTGTGCGGTGCTGGGCGATGCGCCGCCGCAAGACGACTTGTGGGTGTTCGGCTACGGCTCGCTGATGTGGGACCCGGCCGTGCACTTCAGCGAGGTGCGCCGCGCCGAACTGGCCGGCCATGCACGCCGCTTCAGCTACAAGACGCAGATGGGCCGCGGCACGCCCGAGCGCCCGGCGCTGATGCTCGCCCTCGAGACCGGTGCAGACGACTGCTGCCACGGCCTGGTGTTCCGCATCCCGCGGGCGCTGGCGGCTGAAGAATCGGCCATGCTGTGGCGCCGCGAGATGGTGCGCGGCGGCTACCGGCCGCAGCGGCTGCCGGTGCACACACCGCAGGGCCCGGTGCAGGCGCTGGCCTTCCTGTCGAACCCGGCCCACCTGGGCTACATCGGCGAGCTGCCGCTGCAGGCATCGGCCGAGATCATCGCCGCCGCCGCCGGCCAGCTGGGCCGCAACCGCGACTACCTGCGCCAGCTCGACCAGCAACTGCTGCGCCTGGGCATCGACGACCCCTACATCCACCAGCTGTGGGCGGCGGTGCAGGCCCTGTCACCCGAGTGAGCGGGGGCCACCGGCCGGCCGCAGGTGCTGTGCCAGAATGAATTTCAAACCTGCCTGCCCATGACGCTGCCCGCCGCGATGCCCGACCCCAGCGACCCATCCGGCGATCGGCCTGCGCTGGCGGTTCCGCTGCATGTGGTGGTCGATACCGCTGCCCGCAAGCGGCCGCGGCCCGGTGAGCGGCGGGTGCAGATCCTGCAGACCCTGGCCATGATGCTGGAGCAGCCCGGCGCCGACCGCATCACCACTGCCGCGCTGGCCGCGCGGCTGCAGGTCAGCGAGGCGGCGCTGTACCGCCACTTCGCCAGCAAGGCGCAGATGTTCGAGGGCCTGATCGACTTCATCGAGTCCAGCGTCTTCACCCTGGTCAACCAGATCACCGAGCGCGAACCCGCCGGCGCCCAGCAGGCCCAGCGCATCGTGGTGATGCTGCTGCAGTTCGGCGAGAAGAACCCCGGCATGGTGCGGGTGATGGTGGGCGATGCGCTGGTGTTCGAACATGAACGCCTGACCGCCCGCATGAACCAGTTCTTCGACCGGGTGGAAGGCCAGCTGCGCCAGAGCCTGCGCGCCCCGGGCGGTGATGGCGGCTCGGCCACGCCCACGGTGGATGCCCAGGCGCTGGCCTCCGGGCTGGTCGCGCTGATGGTGGGCCGGCTGCAGCGTTATGCCCGCTCGGGCTTCCGCCGCCAGCCCACCGAGCAGCTGGACATGCTGCTGGCGCGCCTGACCGCGTGAGCGCCGCCGCCCCGGCGGGTATTGCCCCGGTTGATGTGGCGACGGCATGGTTCACCGCCCCTGGCGGCGGCCGCCTGCAGCTGTGGCCGCAGAAGGCCGCCTTCGACCCCGACCTGCGCCTGCTGCTGGTGGCCGATGTCCATCTGGGCAAGGCGGTGTCGTTCCGCCAGCTGGGCGTGCCGGTGCCCGAGGCCACCACCGCAGCCGCGCTGGCCCGGATGGATGCGTTGCTGGCGGCCACCGGCGCGCGCGGCATCGTCTTCCTCGGTGACCTGCTGCACTCGGCGCGCGCCCATGCGGTCGGCACCATGGCCACGCTGGCGGCCTGGCGCGCCCGCCATGCGGCACTGCAGCTCACCCTGGTGCGAGGCAACCACGATGCGCATGCCGGCGACCCACCGCATGCACTGGGCGTGCAAGTGGTCGACGGCCCGCTGCACCTGGGCCCCTGGGCGTTGCTGCACCAGCCGGCCGAGGTGCCCGGCGCCTACGCGCTGGCCGGCCATGTGCACCCCGGCGTGGTGCTGGCGGGCCGCGCGCACGACCGGCTGCGCCTGCCGTGCTTCCACTTCGGTCCCGGGCTCGGGGTGCTGCCGGCCTTCGGGCCCTTCACCGGCCTGCACATCCTGCCCGGAGGGGCTGGTGCGCGCCAGTTCGTGGTCGCCGGTGACGCGGTGCAGGCCCTGCCGGCGCCACCCGTCCAGCGCGCCTGCCGCCCGTCCCCCCGACCGTAAACTGGCCACTATGTCGTCCACCGCATTCGATGCCCTGATCGCCCGCGCCGACCTGCTGCTCAAGCGGCTGGAGCGCATCCTGCCGCATGCGCTGAGCGCGCCCGACTGGAACGCGTCCATCGCCTTCCGCTACCGCAAGCGGGGTGCCTCGGGCCTGCTGCAGCCGGTGCGGCAGGTGGCGGCCATCGGCCTGGCCGACCTGAAGGAAGTGGACGGCCAGAAAGAACGCCTGGTGCGCAACACCGCGCAGTTCGTCGCCGGCCAGCCGGCCAACAACGTGCTGCTGACCGGTTCCCGCGGCACCGGCAAGAGCAGCCTGATCAAGGCCTGCCTGAACGAGTTTGCACCGCAGGGCCTGCGCCTGATCGAGGTGGACAAGGCCGACCTGATCGACCTGCCCGACCTGGTGGACCTGGTGGCCGAGCGGCCCGAGCGCTTCATCGTGTTCTGCGACGACCTGAGCTTCGACGAGGGCGAGCCCGGCTTCAAGGCGCTGAAGAGCATCCTCGACGGCAGCATCGCTGCGGCCAGCGACAACGTGCTGGTCTATGCCACCAGCAACCGCCGCCACCTGTTGCCTGAATACATGAAGGAGAACCTCAGCTACCAGCACACCGACGACGGCGAGGTGCACCCGGGCGAGGTGGTCGAGGAAAAGATCAGCCTGTCCGAGCGCTTCGGCCTGTGGATCAGCTTCTACCCCTTCAGCCAGCCCGAGTACCTGGAGATCGCGGCGCAATGGCTGCGGCACTTCGGCGTGGACGAGGCCGCCATCGCCCAGGCGCGCCAGCCCAGCCTGGTGTGGGCGCTGGAGCGCGGCTCGCGCTCGGGCCGGGTGGCCTACCAGTTCGCACGCGACTGGGCCGGGCGCGAGGTGGCCAGCCGGCCGCTTGCAGCCCCGGCCATCGGCGCCTACAGCCGTGGCGCGCCGCCGCCTGACCTGCCGCCTGACCTGCCACCGGACGGGCCGGACCTTGTCTGAGGGCGCCTCCGTCACCTCGGTGGACGGCATCGACCGCGGCGAGCGGCCGGTCACTGACGTGGCGGTGGGTGTGCTGATCCGGCGCGATGCGGCCGGCGTGGAGGGTGATTTCCTGCTCACCAGCCGGCCTGCCGGTAAGGTGTATGCCGGCTACTGGGAGTTCCCGGGCGGCAAGTTCGAGCCCGGTGAGACGCTGGAGCAGGCCCTGCGGCGTGAATTGCAGGAAGAGCTGGGCATCACCATCGGCGCGGTGCATCCCTGGCAGCAGGAAGTCTTCGACTACCCGCACGCCCGGGTGCGGCTGCACTTCTGCAAGGTCTACCACTGGGCCGGCGCCTTCGAATTGCGCGAGGCCCAGCAGATGGCCTGGAGCGGCCTGCCGGTGCGGCAGGCGCCGGTGCTGCCCGGCACGCTGCCGGTGCTGCGCTGGTTCGCCGCCGAGCGCGGGTTTGCATCGGCCTTGACAAGCGGCGGCTGAGCGCGATGCTCGGACAGTCGCAGCCCAGCCCAACGGAGCCCGCATGGCCAACCTGTTCGAGAGCGTGATCCGCAAGACCGTCACCGCCGGCGTGATGAAGCTGGCCGACTTCAACCGCGAGCACATGCCCGAGCCCGACCAGCCCAACCCGTTCCTCACCGGGCTGAACGCGCCGATGGACCGCGAACTGACGCTGGAGCAGCTGGCCGTGACCGGCAGCATCCCGCCAGGGCTGGACGGCCGCTACCTGCGCATCGGCCCCAACCCGATCACGCCGCCGCAAGGCGCCAGCCACCACTGGTTCGTCGGCGACGGCATGGTGCACGGGCTGCGCATCGCCGGCGGCCAGGCGCTGTGGTACCGCAACCGCTGGATCCGATCGTCCAAGGTGAGCGCCGCGCTCGGCGAGCCCCCGGCCCCGGGCCCGCGCCACTTCAGCGACACCGTCAACACCAATGTGCTGGGCCATGCCGGCAAGACCTGGGCGCTGGTAGAGGCCGGCGGCTACCCGGTGCAACTGGGCGAGGAACTGCAGACCGTGGCGCACGACAACTTCGGCGGCAGCCTGCGCGGCAGCTTCACCGCCCATGCCCACCGGGACCCGGCCAGCGGCGAACTGCACGGCATCTGCTACGAAGCCACCGACCACGACCACATCCGCCACGTGGTGGTGGGCGTCGACGGCCGGGTGCGGCGCGAGGAGCCCATCGCGGTGAAGCACGGCCCCAGCGTGCACGACTGCATGATCACCGCGCAGTACGTGCTGGTGCTCGACCTGCCGGTCACCTTCTCGCTGCCCACGCTGGTGGCCGGCTACACCTTCCCCTACATCTGGAACCCGGCCCACCGCGCCCGGGTCGGCGTGCTGAAGAAGGACGCGCCCGGCAGCACCATCGTCTGGTGCGACGTCGACCCGTGCTACGTGTTCCACCCCTGCAATGCCTTCGAGACGCCGGACGGCCGCATCACGCTGGACGTGGTGGCGCATGCCACGATGTTCGAAACCAGCAAGCAGGGCCCGAACGCCGAGGCCTCGGCCTTCGAACGCTGGACCATCGACCCGATGGCGCGCCAGGTCACGCGGCGGCTGATCGACGCCACGCCGCAGGAGTTTCCCCGCACGGACGAGCGCCTGCTCGGCCAGCCCTACCGTTTTGCCTATTGCGCCGGCCTGCAGCGCGACGTGGCCGGCGAGTTCAACGGCGCCAGCCACCTGATCCGGCACGACATGCACACCGGCGCCCGCGATGTGCACGATTTCGGTGCGGGCAGCCACGTGGGCGAGTTCGTCTTCGAGCCCCGGCACCCCGGCGCCGGCGAGGCCGAAGGCTGGCTGATGGGCCTGGTGGTCCATGCCGACAGCCAGACCACCGACTTCGTGGTCCTCGATGCCGACCACTTCACCGGGCCGCCGCAGGCGGTGGTGCACTTGCCGCACCGCGTGCCGGCCGGCTTCCATGGCAACTGGGTGGCCAGGGCGGCCGCTGGGGGGCCAGGCTGAGCCCGTCGCTACACTGGCACGATGGAATGGCTTGATTCGATTGCCTGGGACGCCAACGGCCTGGTGCCCGCCATCGCGCAGGAAGCCGGCAGCGGCGACGTGCTGATGGTTGCCTGGATGAACCGCCAGGCCCTGGCCCTGACGGCAGAACGCGGCCAGGCGGTCTACTGGAGCCGCAGCCGCCAGCGCCTGTGGCACAAGGGCGAGGAGAGCGGCCACTTCCAGCAGGTGCACAGCATCCGGGTCGACTGCGACGCCGACGTGGTGCTGCTCAGCGTCACGCAGCTCGGGCACGATCCTGGCATTGCCTGCCACACCGGCCGCCACAGCTGCTTCTTTCAGGTGTTGCAGGACGGCCAGTGGGTCAGCACCGCGCCGGTGCTGCAAGACCCGGCGACCATCTACAAGACATGACCGAGACCACTTCCCAGGATCTGCTGGCCCGCCTGGCGGGCGTGATCGAGAGCCGCTTGCCTGCGCAGGGCGGTGACCCCGACAAAAGCTATGTCGCCCGCTTGTTTTCCAGGGGCACCGACGCCATCTTGAAGAAGGTTGGCGAAGAAGCCACCGAAACCGTGATGGCCGGCAAGGACGGCGACCGCCAGAAGATCGTCTGCGAGGTGGCCGATCTCTGGTTCCACTCGATGATCGCGCTGGCGCACTTCGGCTTGAAGCCAGCCGATGTGCTGGCCGAACTGGCCCGGCGCGAGGGCTTGTCGGGGCTGGAGGAATTCGCCCTGCGCAAGGCGGTGCAACGCGAGAAAGATGGTGCCTGATGGCCGAAGCTGACTACCGGGTGGTGCTCAACGGCAAGACCGAGGCCTCGCTGCGCACCGTGGGCCATATCAGCTACGCGCTGCACGCCATCGTGGCGGTGGGCGCCGTGCTGCCGGGCGCGCAGGGCAGCGTGCTGCTGCTGCTGGTGGCGTTCTTGCTCGACCTGGTCAAGCGCAGCGACGCCCAGGGCTCGTGGCAGGAAAGCCATTTCCGCTGGCGCATCCGCAGCGTGCTGTTCTGTGCCGTCGCCTATGCCGTCACCGCACCGCTTTGGCTGCTGCTGATCGCCCCGGGCTGGATCGCCTGGGGGCTGGTCTCGCTGTGGTTCCTCTACCGCGTTCTGCGCGGCTGGCTGGCGCTGAACGACCGCCGGCCGATACCGGTCTGACGCCGGCCTGCTTGCATTCCCACCCTCAATCGCACCCTGCCCATGTCTGCTGACCCCAACTGCATCTTCTGCAAGATCGTCGCTGGCCAGATTCCGTCGAAGAAGGTGTACGAAGACGATGAACTTCTGGCCTTCCACGACATCCACCCCTGGGCGCCGGTGCACATCCTCATCATCCCCAAGCAGCACATCGTCAGCATGGCCGACATCACCGAAGACCACGCCGGCATGCTGGGCCGCATGATGGCGCTGTCACCCAGGCTGATGCGCGAACTGGGCGTCACCAACGGCTTTCGGCACATGGTCAACACCGGCCGCGACGGTCTGCAGGAGGTGATGCACCTGCATCTGCATGTGATGGGCGGGCCGCGGCCCTGGCTCAAGGGGTGATGGCAGCGCCTGTCACCGGCCGGCGGGTGCCGCTCGCCTAGAATCCGTCGTTCAATCTTTCAACTCTCCGCAGAGGTTTCACATGGGAACTTTCAGCATCTGGCACTGGCTCATCGTGCTGGTCGTGGTGGTGCTGATCTTCGGCACCAAGAAGCTCAAGAACGTGGGCGCCGACCTGGGCTCTGCCGTCAAGGGCTTCAAGGACGGCGTGAAGGACGGCACCACATCGGCTGACGCGGCAGCCGCTTCTGCCGCCATGCCGCCGCAGCAGGTCACCACCCACAAGGCGAACGACGCCAACACCGTCGACGTCGAGGCCAAGACAAAGTCATGACAAGTGGGTCACAGCGCGTCTGCGCGTCCACCCCTCGATGATCGAGTTCGGCTTCGACAAGATCGCGCTGATCGGCGCTGTGGCGTTGGTCGTCATCGGTCCCGAAAAGCTGCCCCGCGTGGCCCGCACCGTGGGCGCCTTGATGGGCAAGGCGCGGCGCTATGTGGCCGATGTCAAGGCCGAGGTCAACCGCACCATCGAACTGGAAGAACTGCAGAAGATGAAGTCTCAGTTCGAGACCGCCGCGCGCGATGTCGAGCAGACTGTGCACAACGAGATGTCCAGCGCCAACCAGGCCTTCAACCAGCAGGTGAACGACCTGCAGGCCGGCCTGGACGGTGGCATCGGTGCCGACGGCTTCGGCAGCCTGGGCAGCAACTTGGTATCGCCCGCGCCCGAATACAAGCGCCCCGACAAGCGCTGGCGCCTGAAGCGATCGGCCGTTCCGCGCTGGTACAAGCAGCGCACTGGCGTGCGTGGCCATGTGCAGTCGGGCGCGGCGCGCGTGGCGCGCTTTCGCCCGGCGGGCCTCAAATGAAGCACGATCCTGTCCATGGCTGAGCCCAAAGACGAGCTGGCCGGCACAGAGCAGCCCTTTGTCACGCACCTGGTCGAGTTGCGTGACCGTCTGATGCGCGCGCTGCTCGCAGTGGGGTTGGTGTTCGGTGTCCTTTGTCTGTGGCCCGGGCCGGCCGGGTTGTACGACCTGCTGGCCGCTCCGCTGGTGTCGCACCTGCCCAAGGGCACCACGCTGATCGCCACCAACGTGATCTCGCCGTTCATCGTGCCACTGAAGATCACGCTGATGGCGGCCTTCCTGGTTTCACTGCCGATCGTGCTCTACCAGTTGTGGGCTTTCGTCGCCCCGGGCCTCTACAGCCACGAGAAGAAGCTGGTGCTGCCCCTGGTGGTCTCCAGCACGCTGCTGTTCATCGGCGGCGTGGCTTTCTGCTATTTCTTCGTCTTCGGGCAGGTGTTCGCCTTCATCCAGAGCTTCGCGCCCAAGAGCATCACCGCAGCCCCTGACATCGAGGCCTACCTCAGCTTCGTGCTGTCGATGTTCATCGCCTTCGGCGTCGCCTTCGAGGTGCCGGTTGCCGTCGTGGTGCTGGTGCGCATGGGCATCGTCACCGTCGCCAAGCTCAAGGAGTGGCGCGGCTACTTCATCGTGCTGGCTTTCGTGGTGGCGGCGATCATCACCCCGCCCGACGTGGTCTCGCAACTGGCGCTGGCGATCCCGATGTGCCTGCTCTACGAGGTGGGCATCTGGGCGGCGCAGCTTTTGCTCCGCCACACCAAGGCGCCTGAGGCTGACGCGTCGAAATCGGCCAGCACCTGAGTTGCTGGCGGCGGGTACTGGCGCTCGGCCGCTTGTCCGCTTGGCCGTTCGGCCGGAGCCGCTCAGCGCCCGGGCCGCACCGCCGCCGGCCGCTGGCGCTGCACGATGTCCAGCGTCAGCGTCAACTCCTTGTTCCCGCGCAGCGCCAGCAACTGCGCTGGCTTGCCGGGCTCCAGGCTGGCCACGGCATCCAGCAGCTGCGACACGCTGGCCACTGCCCGGCCGGCCACCGCCACCACCACGTCGCCGGGCCGCAGGCCGCCCTTGCCGGCCGGTCCGTCCTGCAGTACACCGGTGATCAGCACGCCCGCCCGGTTGCCGATCTGCAGGCTCTCGGCGATCTCGGGCGTCAGGTTTTGCGGCTCCACGCCGATCCAGCCGCGCCGCACCACGCCGTCCTTCAGCAGGCTCTGCATCACCCGCATCGCCACCTCGGTGGGGATGGCGAAGCCGATGCCCTGGCTGCCGCCGCTCTTGGAGTAGATGGCGGTGTTGATGCCCACCAGGTGGCCCTGGGCATTGACCAGCGCGCCGCCCGAGTTGCCGGGGTTGATGGCGGCATCGGTCTGGATGAAGCTCTCGAAGGTGGACAGGCCCAGCCCGTTGCGCCCCAGCGCGCTGACGATGCCGGAGGTGACAGTCTGGCCCACGTTGAACGGGTTGCCGATGGCCAGCAAGGGGTCGCCGATGCGCAGGTCCTGCGAGCGGCCCAGGGTGATGGCCGGCAGCTTGTCCAGCGGGATGCGCAGCACCGCCAGGTCGGTCTCCGGGTCGGTGCCCACCACCTGGGCGCGCACCTCGCGGCCGTCGGCCAGCTGCACGTCGATCTCTCCGGCGTCCTCGACCACATGGTTGTTGGTCAGCAGCACCCCCTCGGGCGAGACGATCACGCCCGAGCCCACGCCCTGCTGGCTCGGGGCGCGGTCGCCGAAGAAGAAGCCGAAGGCCGGGTCTTGCGCATGCGGGTTGCGGTTGCGCGCCTTGCTGGTGACCACGCTGACCACCGCCGGCGCCGCCAGCTGGGCCGCATCGGCCAGGCTGTGCGGCCCGCCGCCCGCGACCGCCGACGCACCGGGCGCCGCCATGCGCAGCGACACCACCTCGGCCACCACCGTGCCGAAGGGCTGGCCGCTGCCGCTGAGCCATTGCGGCTTGAGCGTGGCCACCACGAACAGCAGGGCCATGCCGACGGTTGCGGCCTGAGAGAAAATCAGCCAGAGTCTTCGCATGGCGAATGCACAGGTTTCACGGAAAGGCGGGCAGGATGGCCCAGCGCACGGAGATCGAATCGCACCTGTCGGCCCTGCTGGCGGTGGATCGCTTCAAGGATTATGGGCCGAACGGTCTGCAGGTCGAGGGCCGCACCGAGGTGCGGCGCCTGGTCTCGGGTGTCAGCGCCAGCCTGGCATTGATCGAGGCGGCGGTGGCCGATGGCGCGGACGCCATCCTGGTGCACCACGGCCTGTTCTGGCGCGGCCAGAGCGGCTGCATCACCGGCTGGATGCGCCAGCGCCTGGCGCCGCTGCTGGCCCATGGCATCAACCTGTTCGCCTACCACCTGCCGCTGGACGCACATGCCGAGCTCGGCAACAACGCCCAGCTGGGCCTGCGCCTGGGGCTGCGGGCCGATGCCCGCTTCGGCGAGCAGGACCTGGGCTGCATCGGCCCGGCCAGCACCGCCGATGCCACCACACTGGCCGAGCAGGTGCAGGCCGTGCTGGGCCGCGCACCGGTGCTGCTGCCCGGTGACAGCCGGCCGCTGCGGCGCGTGGCCTGGTGCACTGGTGGCGCGCAGGGCTACTTCGAGGCGGCGATCGCCGCCGGCGCCGACGCCTTCATCACCGGCGAGATCTCCGAGCCGCAGGCCCACATCGCCCGCGAGACCGGCGTGGCCTTCCTGGCCTGCGGCCACCATGCCACCGAGCGCTACGGCGCGCCGGCCCTGGGGTCGCATCTGGCCGAGCGCTTCGGCCTGGCGCACCGTTTCATCGACATCCCGAATCCCGCATGATCGACAGCGCACCGGGCCTGCTGGCCATCACCATGGGCGACCCCTGCGGCATCGGCCCCGAGACCATCGCCAAGGCGGTGGCCGCCGGCGCCACCGGCCCGGCGGTGGTGGTGGGTGACGTGGCAGTGCTGCGCCGCGCGGTGGCGCAGTGCGGCCTGCTGCTGCCGGTGGCGCTGCTGGATGCGCCGGCTGACGCGCTGCAGGCGCCGCCGGGCTGCATCGCGGTGTGGCACCCGCCGGGCCTGGGCACCGGGCTGGCCGACCTGCCCATGGGCCGGGTGCATGCCGATGCCGGCGCCGCCGCAGCACGGTGCATCGAGGCAGCAGCTGCGCTGGCGCTGCAGGGAAGGGTGGCTGGGATCGTGACGGCGCCGATCCACAAGGAGGCACTGTCGGCGGCCGGCGTGCCCTTCCCGGGCCACACCGAGCTGCTGCAGGCCGCCGCCGGTGGCATGTCGGTGCGCATGATGCTGGCCAACGACGAGCTGCGGGTGGTGCTGGTCACCATCCACCTGGCGCTGCGCCGCGCCATCGAGGCACTGGACTTCGATGCGGTGCTGTCCACGCTGCGCATCGCCCACCGCAGCGCTGCGGCCTGGGGCCAGGCGGCGCCGCGCATTGCGGTGGCGGGGCTCAACCCGCACGCCGGCGAGGGCGGGCTGTTCGGTGACGAGGAGATCCGTTTCATCGCGCCGGCGGTGGCCGCCGCGCGTGCCGAGGGCATCGACGCGCAAGGCCCGTTTGCGCCAGACACGGTGTTCATGCGCGCGCGCCACGCGAGCGGCCACCCGGGCGAGTTCGATCTGGTGGTGGCGATGACGCACGACCACGGCCTGATCCCGGTGAAGTACCTGGGGGTGGAGCAGGGCGTCAACGTGACCTTGGGCCTGCCCTTCGTGCGCACCAGCCCCGACCACGGCACTGCCTTCGACATCGCCGGCAGCGGCCGCGCCGATG
>JBBRVT010000103.1:0-11476 GCA_038246615.1 Burkholderiales bacterium | reverse complement strand
TGGAATTGCGCCCACAGCTCGCCCAGGTGGTTTTCCATCGGCGTGCCGGTCAGGCACAGGCGGTGGCGGGCGTTCAGCCGGCGCGCGGCGGTGGCCGTGCGGCTGCCGGCGTTCTTCACCATCTGCGCCTCGTCCAGCACCACCAGGTGCCAGGGCTGGCGCTGCAACGCCATCGCGTCACGCCACAGCAGCGGGTAGCTGGTCAGCACCACGTCGTGCGCGGCCATGCGGGCGATCTGTTTGGCGCGTTGCGGGCCGTCCAGTGTCAGCAGGCGCAGGGCCGGCGCCACGCGGGCGACTTCGGCCTGCCAGTTGAACAGCAGGCTGGCCGGCGCCACCACCAGCGCCGGGCGATCGGCCAGCCGGCCGGCTTGTTGCTCCAGCAGCAAGTGCGCCAGGGCCTGCGCGGTCTTGCCCAGGCCCATGTCGTCGGCCAGGATGCCGGCCAGCTGGTGCCGCCGCAGGTGCTGCAACCAGGCCAGGCCGGTGTGCTGGTACGGCCTCAAGGTGATGCCCAGGCCGGGCGGTGGGTCGACCTCGGACGGCGGCGCGTCCAGCCCCTGCGCGGCCAGCCAGGCCAGGCCTTCGTCGCCCTGCAATGCCCAGTCGCGCCGCGCGCTGGGGTGGCTGGCCATCGCGTCTTTCAGCCCGGCGCGCAGCAGGGCCAGGCGCTGCGCCTCCCAGCTGCTCAGCACCAGCGGTTCGTCGGGCTTGCGGCGCGGCCGGGTCAGCACGTCCAGCATGCTGCGCACGATGGCCTTCAGCGGCGCGGCCTCGGCGTCGATCAGCCGGCCGCCGGGCGCCTGCAGGCGGATCAGCGCGTCGTCGGGGATGGCCGCCAGCGCGTCGGCGTCGGTCCAGCGCCGGTCTTGCTTGATCAGCCGCGCCAGCAGCGGCACCAGGTCCAGCGTTTCGCTGCCGTCGCGGGTCACCAGGTCCACGCCCAGGCTCAGCAGCCACGAGCCCATGCCGCGTGGCTGGCCGAGCGGCTTGAGCGGCTTGAGCGGCGTGAGCGGCGTGAGCGAGGTGAGCGGCGCGATGCGGATGTGCCAGCTGCCCACCGGCAGCGCCGCATGGGCGAAGCCGGGGCGCTGGTCGATGGCCCAGCCTTCGGCCTGCAGCGCGGGCAGGGCCTGGTCCCAGAATGCGGCGAAGTCGGCCTCACGCACCAGGCTCAGCAGCCGGGCGTCGGCGGGCAGGCCGGGCGCGCCGCGCCACTGCAGCGCATCGGCCGGCAACGGTTGCAGGCCGGTAGCCCGCAGCCGGGCCAGCGCCGCCGCTTCGGCGTCTGGCATGGGCTGCGTGCCGGCCGGCAGCCAGGCCAGCTGGGCCACCGTCACCTGCGGGCCGCGGGCACCGAACAGCGGCGTGCGCGCCGGCGCGCGCACCGGGCCGCAGGGGCGCAGGCCCAGCAGGCCGTCGCCGCGGTCCAGGGTCTGCAGGCGCAGGCAGGGCCGGGCAGGGGCGGGCAGTGGCATGCGCGGGATTGTGGCTGCCGGCCCCTCGGGTATGGTCTGCCGGTGCCTTGCCCACTGCCCGTCTTCGTCGTCCCGGCCGCAGCCCCGGACAGTCATCCATGAACCCGGGTCTGGACCAGGGCCCGGGCCACGGCCTGGACGCCAGCCGCCCTGCGCTGGTGTTCCTGTTCGCCGACATCGAGGGCAGCACCCGGCTGTGGGAGCAGCAGCCCGACGCGATGGCCGCAGCGCTGGCACAGCATGACGCACTGGCCCGCAGCGCGGTGGCCGCCTGGCGCGGCCAGTGGGTCAAGGCCACCGGCGACGGCCTGCATGCCGCCTTCATTGACGCCGGCGACGCGCTGGCCGCCGTGCTGCAGCTGCAGCGCGCGCTGGCCGATGCGGCGGCCGCCGGCGGCCTGCCGCTGGCGCTGCGCTGCGGACTGCACGCCGGCCCTGGCGAGGCGCGCGACAACGACTGGTTCGGCCCCGAGGTGAACCGCGCGGCGCGCATCATGGCGGCTGCCCACGGCGGGCAGATGCTGGTCTCGCAGGTGGTGGCGCAACAGCTGCAGGCCGTGCTGCCTGCAGGCGTGCAGCTGCGCGCACTCGGCGCCGCGCGGCTGAAGGACCTGGCACGACCAGAGCACCTGTGGCAGGTGCTGGCGCCGCCGCTGCGCACCGACTTCCCGCCGCTGCGCGGGCTCGATGCCACGCCCAACAACCTGGCACAGCAGCTCAACCGCTTCATCGGCCGCGAGACGGTGCTGCCGGCGCTGCGCGCACTGCTGGCCGAGCACCGGCTGGTCACGCTGCTGGGCACCGGCGGCATCGGCAAGAGCCGGCTGGCGGTGCAGCTGGCCGCCGACCTGCTGGACGCCCACCCCGACGGCGTGTGGTTGGTCGAGCTGGCGCCGCTGGACGATGGCCAGCGCCTGCCGCAGGCCGTGGCCTCGGTGCTGGGGGTGAAGGAAGAGCCCGGCCGCACGCTCGACGACGCCCTGCGCCGCCATGTGTCCAATCGCCGTCTGCTGCTGGTGCTGGACAACTGCGAGCATGTGCTGCCCGCTGCCGCCGCGCTGGCCAAGGGCCTGCTGCAGGCCGGCACCGGCCTGACCGTGCTGGCCACCAGCCGCGCGCCGCTGCTGGTGGCCGGTGAGCTGGCCTACCCGGTGCCGGCGCTGGGCCTGCCTGATGCACGCGGCGGCCTGGCCGCCACCACGCCCGAGCAGTTGCTGCGCCACGAGGCGGTGCGCCTGTTCGTCGACCGCGCCCGCAGCGCCGACCCCGGCTTTGCGTTGACACCGGCCAATGCCGCAGCGGTGCTGGAGATCTGCCGGCGCCTGGACGGCATCGCTCTGGCGCTGGAGCTGGCGGCCGCCCGGCTGCGCACGCTGCCGCTGCCGGCCCTGGCCCAGCGGCTGCGCGACAGCCTGGCGCTGCTGAGCACCCGCGACACCACCGTGGCGCCGCGCCAGCGCACGCTGCAGGCGCTGATCGACTGGAGCCACGACCTGCTGGCCGACGACGCGCGCCTGCTCTACCGCCGCCTGGCGGTGTTTGCCGGCAGCTGGGCGCTGCAGGATGCCGAGGCAGTGTGCGCCGACGCTGCGCTGCCGGCTGAGGCGGTGGCCGATGCGCTGTCCGCGCTGGCCGACCAGAGCCTGGTGGCCGTACTGCCTGACGTCGAAGCGAACGTCGACGCCGACGCCGACGTCGCCGCCGACACCGACGCTCCCGCCGGCGGCCGCCGCTACCGCCTGCTCGACACCGTGCGCCAGCATGCCGCCGCACGGCTGCAGGCCGCCGCCGCCGAGGCCGACGCCACCCGCCGCCGCCACGCGCAAGCCCAGCGGCTGCTGGCCGAGGCGGCGCTGCAGCAGCTGGCCGGGGCCGACAAGCCTGCCGCGCTGGCCCGGCTGGACCAGGCGCGCGACAACCTGCTGGCGGCGCTGGCCTGGTGTGCGCAGGACCAGGCCGCCCCCGGCGCCCGCGCCGCTGCCGAGCTGGGCCTGCGCCTGAGCTTCGCGCTGCGGCCCTACTGGCTCAACCGCGGCCTGCTCAGCCTGGGGCTCGACACCACGCGGCCGCTGCTGGCCCACCCCGGCGCCCAGGCGCGTGACGGCCTGCGCGCGCGCGGCCTGTTCAACCTCGGCCAGCTGGCCGCCTTCATGGGCCGCCATGCCGAGGCGCTGCCGCCGCTGCTGGAATGCCTGGCCATCGCCCGCGAAACCGGTGACGCGGCGCGCGAGGCGGCGGTGCTGCAGCCGCTGGGCATGGTGGCCAGCGGTCTGGGCGACCATGCGGCCGCACGCCGCCACACCGAAGATGCGGTGACGGCTGCCCGTGCGCTGGCCAACCCGCGGCAGCTGGCCAGTGCCTGCATCGCCTTGGCGCAACTCGACCGCATGGCCGGCCGGCACGCTGCGGCGCTGGACAACTACGGTGAAGCGCTGCTGCTGGCGCGCGGCATGGGCGACCAGGAATACGTGGCCGCCGCACTGCTGAACCTGGCCATGGTGCGGCTCACCCAGGGCGCGATGGCGCCGGCCGCCATGTTGCTGCGGGAGGTGATCGCCATCGTCGGGCAGATCGGCTCGCGCCCGGCGGCCATCGGGGCGCTGGATGTCGCCACCGGCCTCGCGATGCAGGCCGGCGACGCCGTGCAGGCGGCCCGCCTGCACGGCCTGGCCGAACGCGAGAACGCTGGCTCAGGCACCCGCCGAGACGCAGCAGACGAAGCCTTCCTGGCGCCGTTCCTGGCGTCTGCGCAGGCTGCACTGGGGGCCGGTTTCGGCCCGGCAATGCAGGCCGGGCGCGACGCCGGGTTCGATGCGGTGTGGCCGGGCCTGCTGCCCTGGCTTGACACGCTGCAGCCTGGCGCGGCGACCTGACTCAGTCGTTCATCACATACGGGTCCAGCGGCTTCAGCGGCTTGCCGTCTTCATTGACGTTGATGCCGTAGCGGTACACCCCCGGCCGGCTGTGCCGGTTGACGCAGCTGAACACGGTGTTGTCCTGGCTGCGCTTGCAATCGACGATCTCGCCGTCGGCGGCGCGCTCGAACACCACGCCGTTCTCTGGGAAGGTCAGCCGCCCGCCCTTGCCCTCCAGCCGCCAGGTGATGGTGATGTTGGTCTGGTCCTTGGCAAAGCGCAGCACGTCCTGGTCGACGGTGATGTCGCCGTTGCGCACGATCACCCGCGGCGCGGTCGGGTCACCGCTGCCGCCGGGGCTGGTGCACGGTGCGCAGGTCTGCGTCTGGTGGTAGTTGATCGTGCAGCCGCCCAGCAGGGTGGCGAGCAGGGCGCTGGTGATCAGCAGGCGTCTTGTCATCGTGCGGTCCTCCATTGGCCGTGCCGCCACGGCGCAACCGCAGTTATACCGGGCGCCGGGATGTATCCTCTGCGACGCCATCCTCTTTCCCACGCATGCGCCGGGTGGCCAGCGCGACAACTGCGGTCGCCTGGCATCCGGGCGGCTGTGGATCGGCCCCTGCGTTGCCCGCCCGGTCGGGCCGGGTTCATCCCATGCCTTGGCAGTTCCGTCAGCCGCGGTCCCTCAAGACACGCATCGTCCTGTTGACGCTGCTGGTGCTGCTTCTCGGCCTGTGGCCCATGGCCTACTACGTCAGCCAGGCGCTGCGTGCCGACCTGCTGGCGCTGGTCAGCCAACAGCAGGTCTCTGCCGCCGCCGTGATGGCTGAACGCATCGCGAACGAGGTCGAGACGCGGCTGGGCGCACTCGACGCGCTGTCCGCGCAACTGGGTGCCAGCGCAGCGCCGCTGGACCCCGCGCTGGTGCGCAGCGTGCTGGCCCAGGACCGTCTGGTGGACCAGCTCTTCAACGGCGGCGCCTTCGTCACCGACACCGACGGTGTGGCGCGCGCATCGAGCCGGCCGGCCTCAGGACATGAAGGCGTCGGCTACCGCGCCCAGGTCGCGGCGGTGCTGGCGTCCGGCAAGGCGGCGGTCGGCCCGCCCATCGCCGGCCGGCAGTCGCGGCAACCGCTGCTGGTGATGGCCGTGCCGGTGCGAGACAGCTCGGGCGCGCTCGTGGGTGCGCTGGCCGGTGTGGTCGACCTCTCGCGCCCGAACTTCGTCGACCCGATCATCCATCACCGCTACGGCGAGACCGGCCACCTCTTCCTGGTGGCGCCGCAGCAGCGCCTGGTCGTGACCAGCAGCGACACCGGCCGCATCATGCAAACCCTGCCGCCAATTGGCGTGAATGCCACGATCGACCGCGTGCTGGCCGGCCACGAAGGCGCGGTGGTGATGACCAATGCGCAGGGCGTCGAGGTGCTGAGCGCGGGGCGCCATGTGCCGCGTGCCGGTTGGGACGTGGTGGTGTCCATGCCGCTGCAAGAGGCGCTGGCCCCGGCCCGGCGGCTGGTGTCGCGCCTGCTGGCCGTCACTGCACTGCTGACGCTGGGGCTCGGCGGCTTGATCTGGTGGCTGGTCGGGCGCCAGCTGGCGCCTGCCGTGGCCGCTGCCGCAGCGCTGGCCGCGCAGGCGCGCGAACCCGGTCCGCCCAGGCCGCTGCCGGTGCGTCAGGCCGATGAGGTGGGCACGCTGATCGAGGCGGTCAACCGCATGATGGCCGCGCTGGCAGGGCGCGAGGACGAACTGCGGCTCGGTGCGCAGGTGCTGCAGTCGATCACCGAGGCCGTCGTCATCACCGGGCCCGGCCGGGCGGTGCTGTCGGTCAACCGGGCGCACCAGTGCATCACCGGCTACACCGAGGACGAACTGATCGGCCGCAACCTGAGCCTGCTGCAAGGCCCGCTGACCGACCCTGGCACCGTGGCCGCGATGCGCCAGGCGCTGGCTGCAGAGGCCGACTTCTCCGGCGAGGTGCTGAACTACCGCAAGGACGGCGTGCCGTTCTGGAACGACCTGCTGATGTCGCCGGTGCGCGACGCGCAAGGCCGCCTGACGCACTTCGTCGGCATCACCCGTGACGTGACCCGGCGCAAGGCGATCGAGCAGGAGATCAACCACCTGGCGTTCAACGACCCGCTGACCCAGCTGCCCAACCGGCGGTTGCTGAACGACCGGCTCGACCAGGCGCTGGCTGCGAGCCGCCGGCACGGCCTGCATGGCGCAGTGCTGTTCGTCGATGTCGACGGGCTCAAGCTGCTCAATGACCGGCACGGGCATGCGCTCGGCGACATGCTGCTGGTGCAGGTCGCCCAGCGGCTGCAGGCCAGCGTGCGCCAGGTCGACACCGTGGCCCGCTTTGGCGGTGACGAGTTCGTCGTGCTGCTGGCCGAGCTGTCGACCGACGAACCCACCTCGGCGGCAGATGCCCGCAGCATTGCGGAGAAGATCCGCAGCCTGCTCGCGACGCCCTACCTGCTGGGCCCGGGCAGCGGGTCGGAGGCTGGCACGCCCGCCCTGGAGTACCGCTGTTCGGCGAGCATCGGCGTCTGCCTGTTCATGGGCCAGCAACCCGACACCCGCAAGGAAGAACTGCTGCGCCGCGCCGACGCCGCGATGTACCGGGCCAAGCAGGCCGGGCGCGACATGATCGTCTTCGACGACGGCCCCGGCTGACCCGCCAGGCCGCAGCCGGGCCAAGAAAATCATCGCTTCCGACGACCCAGCCCACGGCGGCTGCGGCCAACAATCCTGTTCCGCATCAATTCCAGGAGACCCACCATGGCAGAAGCCTTCATCGTCGCCGCCGCCCGCACCGCCGGCGGCAAGCGCAACGGCAAACTCTCGGGCTGGCACCCGGCCGACCTGGCCGCCCAGGTGCTGGACGCGCTGATGGAGCGCACCGGCGCCGACCCGGCCCTGGTGGAAGACGTGATCATGGGCTGCGTCGGCCAGGCCGGCGAGCAGGCCGCCAACATCGCCCGCAACGCGGTGCTGTCCAGCAAGCTGCCTGAATCGGTGCCCGCCACCTCGGTCGACCGGCAGTGCGGCTCGTCGCAGCAGGCGCTGCACTTTGCCGCCCAGGCGGTGATGTCGGGCACGATGGACGTGGTCATCGCCGCCGGTGTGGAAAGCATGTCGCGCGTGCCCATCGGCATGCCGATGACGCTGCCGGCGAAGAACAACTTCGGCTTCTACGTCAGCCCGGCAATGCAGCGGCGCTACCCCGGCGTGCAGTTCAGCCAGTTCACCGGCGGCGAGATGCTGGTCAAGAAGTACGGCCTGACCAAGGACATGCTCGACGAGTTCGCTTTCCTCAGCCACCAGAACGCCATCGCGGCCAGCCGTGGCGGCGCGTTCACCCAAGAGATCGTGCCGGTGGCGGTGCGCATGAACGACGGCACCGAGACGGGTGAGATGCACACGGTGGACGAAGGCATCCGCTTCGAGGCGTCGCTCGACGGCATCCGCGGCGTCAAGCTGCTGCAAGAGGGCGGCGCGCTGACCGCAGCCAACTCCAGCCAGATCTGCGACGGTGCGGCCGGCCTGATGGTCGTCAACGAGCGCGGCCTGAAGGCCCTGGGCGTGCAGCCGCTGGCCCGCATCCACCACATGAGCGTGCTCGGCGCCGACCCGGTGATCATGCTGGAGGCGCCGCTGCCCGCCACCCACCGTGCCCTGAAGCGCGCCGGCATGTCGATCGACGACATCGACCTGTTCGAGGTGAACGAGGCCTTCGCCAGCGTGCCGGTGTCGTGGCTGAAGGACACCGGCGCCGACCCGGCGCGCCTGAACGTCAACGGCGGCGCCATCGCCCTGGGCCACCCGCTGGGCGGCAGCGGCGCCAAGCTGATGACCACCCTGGTGCATGCCCTGCACAGCCGCGGCAAGCGCTACGGCCTGCAGACCATGTGCGAGGGCGGCGGCCTGGCCAACGTGACCATTGTCGAGCGCCTGTGATGGGCCCAAGCCCGCAGCGCCCGTGGCCCGGCGCAGCCGGGTCTGCGGCCGGCTCTCGGCTGCCTCTCGGCTGACACCGTGATCAAGCTGATGTTCTGCCTGCGCCGCTTGCCGGCGCTGGACCGCGCGGCCTTCCAGGCTTACTGGCGCACACACCACGCTCCGCTGGTGGCACGCCATGCCGCCGCGATGCGGCTGCGCCGCTATGTGCAGTGCCACACGGTGGACGACGCGGTGGCGGCCAGCCTGGCGGCTGCACGCGGCGCGCCGCCGGCCTTCGACGGCGTGGCCGAGCTGTGGTGGGACAGCCCGGACGACCGCGCCGCCGCACGCGGCGATGCGGCCCGCGCGGCGGCGGCCGAACTGCTGGCCGACGAGCGGCGCTTCATCGACCTGTCGGCGTCGCCGCTGTTCGTGGTGGTGGAGCACGGTGTGGTGCCCGGCGCGGCGGCGCTGCAGCCGCTGGCCGGCAGCCCGTTCCAGCCGTGATGTTCCGTCGATGACCTGGCAGCGATGGCAGGCCGGCGATGACGGACCTGCGATGACGTTCCGGCGATGAGCAGTGCTGCCGACACCCTGGCCGCCGGCCTGGCGGCGGTGTTGGCGGCGCCCGGCGGCACGCCGGTCACCGTCGGCCCGGTCAGCCGTCTGTCGGGCGGTGCCAGCCAGGAGACCTGGTCGTTCGATGCGGTGGTCGGCGGCCAGGACCAGCCGCTGATCTTGCGCCGCGCCCCGCCTGGGGCCGAGTTGCGCGGCAGCGGCAATGCCGGCCTGGCGGCCGAGGCCGGACTGATCTGCCGTGCCGGCGCGGCCGGCGTGCCGGTGCCGGCAGTGGTGGCGGTGCTGCAGCCTGCGCACCACCTGGGCGACGGCTTCGTGATGCGCCGCCTGCGTGGCGAAACCCTGGGCCGGCGCGTGGCCGCTGCCCACCGCCCGGCGCTGGCCTGGCAGTGTGGCGCCGCGCTGGCGCGCATCCACAGCGTGGACATGGCGGGCGGCCCCGACCTGCGCCGCACCCAGCCGCTGGCCGAGGTGGCGCACCTGGCCGACTGGCATGGCCGCCATGGCACGGTGCGGCCGGTGTTCCAGCTGGCGCTGCGCTGGCTGGCCGACCATGCGCCGGCCGATGTGGTGCCGGCGCTGGTGCATGGTGATTTCCGCAACGGCAACCTGATGGTCGACCTGGATGCCGACGGCGGCGCCCTGGTCGGTGTGCTGGATTGGGAGCTGGCCCACCTGGGCGACCCGATGGCCGACCTGGGCTGGCTGGGTGTCAACAGCTGGCGCTACGGCCGCCACCAGCGGCCGGTGGGTGGTTTCGGCCACTGGGCCCAGCTGTTCGACGGCTACCGCAGCGCCGGCGGCACGGTCGATGAAGCCCGCGTGCACTGGTGGCAGGTGCTGGGCAGCCTGCGCTGGGGCGTGATCTGCGAAAGCATGGGCCAGGCCTGGCTCAGCGGTGCCGAGCCGGTGATGGAAAAGGCCGCCATCGGCCGCCGCGCGTCCGAGGCCGAGATCGACCTGCTGGACCTGCTGCTGCCGCGCGCAGCGACACCTTGAGGCCACGATGCAAGACCTGCCCAGCCCCGAACAACTTCTCGCCGCTGTCGCCCGCTTCCTGCGGGAAGACGCCGGCCCCGCGCTGGGCCGCCAGGGCGACAACGCGTTGGCCTACCAGGCCCGCGTGGCGGCCAACATGGTCGACACCGTCGCACGCCAGACGCAGCTGGCCCCAGCGACCGACGCCGCCGAGCGCCGCCGCCTGCAGGCCTTGCTGGGCCTGCCCGACGAGGCCGACCTGGCCGCGCTGAACCGCCGCCTGGCCAGCCGCCTGGCCGATGGCACCATCGACAGCAGCCACCCTGGCCTGGCCGACCACCTGTGGGCCACCACGCTGGCCAAGCTGGCGGCGGACCAGCCCGGCTACGACACCTGCCAGCGCCACCAGCCAACCCAACCTGCGGGCACACCATGACCAGCCATCCCTACGCCGAACTGCAATGCACCCGTGATGCCGACATCGCCATCCTGACGCTGGACAACCCGGCACGGCTGAACCCGATCAGCGCCACGCTGCAGGCCAGCCTGTTGCGTGCCTTTGCCGACCTGGCCGCCGACACCAGCGTGCGGGCACTGGTGCTCACCGGCGCCGGCCGGGCCTTCTGCTCGGGGGCTGATCTGGCTGGCGGCATCTCGGCACCCGACCCGCAGGGGCGCAGCCCTGGCAACCGCGCGGCCGACACCATGCACGCGGTGACCAACCGCCTGGTGCTGGACTTGCGCGCCCTGCCGATGCCGGTGGTCTGCGCTGTCAACGGCGTGGCTGCCGGTGGCGGCCTGGGCCTGGCGTTGGCCGGCGACGTGGTGCTGGCCGCGCGCTCGGCCTACTTCTACCTGCCCTTCATGGCCAGGCTGGGCATCGTGCCCGATGTCGGCAGCACCTGGTTCTACCAGCGCCTGCTGGGCAGTGGCAGGGCCACCGCGCTCACGCTGCTGGGCGACCGGCTGCCGGCCGACAAGGCAGCAGCCTGGGGCCTGGTGTGGGACTGCGTGGACGACGCCCAGCTGATGCCGCAGGCGCTGGCCACCGCCCGCAAGCTGGCCACGCTGCCGGCGCATGCCGCACTGGAGACCCGCCGTGCCTACGATGCTGCCGCCACCAGCAGCCTGGCCGACCAGCTGGCCTACGAGGCCGAGCGCCAGCGCGAGCTGATCGACCGGCCCGAGTTTGCCGAAGGCGTGGCCGCGTTCCTGGCCAAGCGGCCGCCACGGTTTGCGCCGCGCTGATTCACCAGGAAGACAGCCGCTCGGATCGCTCAGAACCTGTCCTCGGGCAGGTCTTTGCCGCTGGGTTCCTGGCGTGACTGCAAGCGGTTCGGCGCCGCAATGCTGCACTGGAAGTCGTGGAGATCGCGACCGGATGAGTCCCTGCACTTGTGCTTCCAAGGCATTGACATGATCTGCCAACGCTGGTCTGGCGATTTTTTAGTTGCACGACCGTAGCCGACAACATGCCTGCACCCGACGTGGTTCTGAGCGACCATCAAGAGGAACCGCCAGAGACTGCTGGTGCAGTCCGGTCGCTGGAACGATGTGGGTGCGCCGGTGTGCACGCCAGGCCAGCAGCCAGGCCAGCAGCCAGGCCATAGCCAGGCCATTAGCCAGGCCATTAGCCAG
>JBBRVT010000102.1:0-11559 GCA_038246615.1 Burkholderiales bacterium | reverse complement strand
CACGAAGCTGCCGATGCCCACCGCCATCACCACGCCGCGCGGGGTGAAGGTGGCGCGCCGCCAGTGGCGCGCGCCCTGGTGCAGGCGCAGGCCGTCGGGCCCGAAACTGCGGCCCCAGGCGGGCAGCCAGATGCGCCAGCGGCGGCCCGAGAAGATCCAGTTAATCAGCCGTTCATACACCGCATGCAGCCCGTCCATGCCGCGGTCGGTGGCGCGGATGGCATGGCCGATCACCGGCAGGTGCTTCATCCGCGTGGCCGGCGGGTCGTGCCAGACGCTGCTGAGCATCGGGTCGAGCGTGAAGCTGACGAACAGGCTGACCAGCACTGCCACCACCACGGTGACGCCGAAGGGGTGGAAGAACTTGCCGATGATGCCGCCCATGAAGGCCACCGGCACGAACACCGCGCACAGCGCGAAGGTGGTGGCCATCACCGCCAGGCCGATCTCGTCGGTGCCCACGCGCGCGGCGGTGACATGGTCCTTGCCCATCTGCACATGGCGCACGATGTTCTCGCGCACCACGATGGCATCGTCGATCAGCAGGCCGATGCACAGGCTCAGTGCCATCATCGTCATGAAGTTCAGCGTGAAGCCGAAGGCATACACCGCGATGAAGCTGCTGATGACCGCGATCGGCAGCGTGAGCCCGGTGATGATGGTGCTGCGCCAGCTGTGCAGGAACAGGAAGACGATGGCCACGGTGAGCAATGCGCCTTCGATCAGCGTGTGGCGCAGGCCGGTGAGCGAGCCCTTGACCCAGTCGCTGCTGGCGTAGATCAGGCGCAGTTCCACGTCGGGCGGCAGGTTCTTGCGCAACTCGTCCATCGCCGCCTTCACCGCGTCGCCGGTGTTGACGATGTTGGCATCCTGCTGCTTGAAGACGCTGAAGTTGATGGCGCGCTGGCCGTTGATGCGGGCGGCGGAATCGGCCTCTTTCTCGCGCTCGACCAGCTGGCCGAAGTCGCCCAGCGTCAGCGCCAGGCCGTTGCGGCGCGCCACCACCAGCTGCTCGAACTGCTTGGGGTCGCGCACCCGGCCTTCCACCCGCAGCAGGGCATCTTGCACCGGGTCGCTCAGCACGCCCACCGGCTGGTCGGCATTGGCCTCGCGCAGCGCGGTGGCGATCTCGGCCGGCGTCACGGCGTAGGCGCGCAGTCGCACCGGGTCCAGGTCGATGCGCACCTCGCGCACGGTCAAGCCGCTCACATCGACCCGGGCCACGCCGGGCACCCGCTGCAGGCGCTTGCCCACCTGCTCGTCGGCCAGGATCGACAGCTCACGCTGGCTGCGCGTGCCGCAGGCCACTGCGCCGGCCTGCGGGTCGGCGACCGCCTGAGGCGCGCTCGCTGCGCTGGCCGGCCCGTCGCAGCGTGACAGCAGCGCCATCTCGACCACCGGCTGGCTGTTGTCGTTGTTCCAGCGCGCGATGGTGGGCGCGCGGGCGTCCTTGGGCAGGCTGGCCTGCACCGCAGAGACGCGGTCGCGGATGTCCTGCATCGCCCGGCCCATGTCGGCGTCCAGCGCGAATTCCATGCTCATCTCGCCCACCCCCTCGCGTGAGCGGGAGGTGATGCGCTTGACGCCGGCGATGCTGTTGACCGCTTCTTCCAGCGGTTTGATCACCTCGCGCTCCACCGCCTCGGGCGACGCGCCGGGGTAGCGCACATTCAGCTGCGCACCGGGGAAGCTGATGTCGGGCATCTGCTCGACACCCAGCTTGGCATACGAGAACAGGCCCAGCACGCACAGCGCCACCATCACCATGGCGGCGAAGACCGGGTTGTTGATCGAGACGCGGGTCATCCACATGGAGCGTGCTCCTAGCGCAGCGCCGGGGCGCTGGCAGCGTTGGCCACCGCCGCGCCGGTGCCGGTGCCGGCCGGGGTGGGGGCGGGGGCGGGAGTGGGGATGGGGGAGGGTGCGCTGCCGGTCACCAGCGCCTGCGCGCCCTCACGCAGGTTGTCGAAGCGCGCCGCCAGCACCCGGGCGTCGGCGCCGATGCCGTCGAGCACCTCGACCCGGCCACCGGCCTCGTCGCGCCGGCCCAGGGTGACGGCGCGGCGCGCCAGCCTGCCGCCTTCGATCACCCACACATGGTTCTGGCCGGCGGTGCTGCCCACTGCGGCAGCCGGCAGCAGCAGGCGCTGGCGGTCGTCGGGCAGCAGCACCTGGCCGATGGCGTACTGGCCGGCGCGCAGGCGCTCTTGCGGGTTGCCCAGCGCCACGGTGACGCCGATCGAGCGGGTGCCGGCCTCGGCCGCCGGCGCGATGCGCGCCAACTGGCCGGCCATCGGCGTGTCCATGCCCTCCACCGTCACCTGCACCGGCATGCCGGGCGTCAGGCGCGCCACGGCATGCGTGCCGACGCTGGCGGCCAGTTCCAGCCGGGCCAGGTCGACGATGGTCAGCACCTGCTGCTCGGCCGAGACCTTCTCGCCCGGCAGCACATGCCGCTTGGCCACGATGCCGGCGATGGGTGCCACCAGGGTGGCGTCGCGCTGGCTGACGCGGGTGGTCTCCAGCGTGGCCTGGGCGGCCGCCAGCGCAGCCCGCGCGGTGTCGACCTGGGCGCGTGAGTTGTCCAGCGCGCTGGGCGAGATGAAGTTCTGCGCCGCCAGCCGGTCGTTGTTGGCATGGCTGCGCTCGGCCTGCGCCAGCGTGGCGCGGGCCGAATCCAGCATGGCGCTGCGCTCGGCCATGCGCGGGGCCAGTTCGGCCATGTCGATGCGTCCCAGCGCCTGGCCGGCCTTCACACGGTCGCCCTCGGCCACCGTCAGCGCCAGCAGCGTGCCGGCCGTGCGCGCCCGCAGCAGCGCGGTGTTGGGCGCCACCAGCGGGCCCGAGAAGGCGATGCGCTCGGGCAGGCTGGCACGCACCGGCTGCACCACCTCGTTGGCGCGGAATTCCAGCGGCGCCGACGCGGCGGCACCCGGCTTGCCGGCCGCCACTGCGGCCTGGGCCTGCCAGGGCAGTGCGGCCCCCGGCTTCATCACCACCCAGGCGCCACCCGCTGCGGCCAGCACCACCACCCCGCCCAACGCGATCCACGCTTGTCTGCGCATGCCCTGTCCTCCGGAAGCGGCGCGAGTGTAGGTCGCAGCCGGTGACACCGGCCGCCGTCATGCGACGGGATGCGCCCGGTGCGGATCAAGTGCACCGGAGGTGGATCGACCGTCGGCGCGCGGGCAACGGCGCATGAGGAAACGCCGGGGCGCCGCCAAGTTTCCTCATTCCCCCTCGGGGGGCCTGACGCGCAGCGGCAGGTCTGGGGGCGCCAATCAGGAAACGCCGGGGGCTCCCAAGTTTCCTCATTCCCCCTCGGGGGGCCTGACGCGCAGCGGCAGGTCTGGGGCGCTCTCAGGGGCCGGCAGCGGCACTGGCCGGTGCAGGCGCGGCCAGCGCTGCCCGCCAGGACAGGCCGACGCAGCCCAGCGCCAGCAAACCCGCCAGCGCGGCCGCCGCATACAGCGCGCCGAAGCCCAGCCGCTCGATCAGCCAGCCGCCGCCCACGCCGCCCAGCAGGCCCGACAGGCCGTAGCCAAGTGCCGAATACAGCGCCTGGCCGCGCCCGCGCAGCCGGCCGGGGAAGTGCCGGCTCACCAGCGCGATGCAGGCCGCGTGGTGGGCGGCGAAGGTGACGGCATGGGTGAGCTGGGCCAGCACCAGCATCACCGGCTGGGTGCCGGCGGCGGCCATCGCGGCAAAGCGCAGCGCGGTGATGCCGGCGGCCAGCGCCAGCCAGCCGTGCGGCGACAAGCGGCCGAACCAGTGGCCCTGCATCAGGAAGAACAGCACCTCCACCGCCACCGACACCGCCCACAGCGCGCCCACCGCCTGCTTGCCGTAGCCGTTGTGCACCAGGTACAGCGAGAAGAAGGCATACAGGCTGGTGTGCGCCAGCACGGTGAAGAACACCGAGGCGAAAAACCAGGCCACCGCCGGCTGGCGCAGCAGCGGCAGCACCGGCGGCGCCGGGGCGCCGGTGTGGCGCTCCTCATGCCCCGTGGGCAGGCGCCAGGCCACCAGCAGCAGGGCAGCGTTGAGCGCCACCAACAGCCAGGGGAAGATGCCGATGCCCAGCGGCTGCAGCAGCGCGCCGCCGGCCAGCACCGCAGCGATGAAGCCGATCGAGCCCCACAGGCGCACGCGGCCATAGCGGGCGGCGTCCAGCCCATCGGGGCCGCTGAGCAGCTGGGCCAGCGCGGCTTCCGCCAGCGGCAGGATGCCACCGTTGCTGATGAACAGCAGCGCCACCAGGGCCGGGATCAGCGTCGCCGTCAGCCAGGCAGCGTGTTCGGCCGGGCTGCCGGCCGGGCTGGCGGCCAGGTCGGGCGCCAACGCCAGGCCCAGCGCGCCCAGCAGGCAGCCGGCGGCGGCCAGGCGGATCAGCGCCACCCGGGCGCCGTTGCGGTCGGCGGCCCAGCTCCAGGCATAGGGCGCGAGCAGCCGCGTCCAGCTCTGCAGCGAGGCGACGGCGCCGATGGCCAGGGTCGACATGCCCAGCGCCTGGAACCACAGCGGCGCATACGGGCTGAACAGCCCGATGGTGGCGAAGTACACCAGCCACAGGCCTCCAAAGGCGACGAGTGGACGCTCCGCCGGCCGGGCCGGCGTGGTCACGCGGGCGCGGCGCCCGGCGCCTGCGCCGGCACGGCCGGCGTGGCCAGCCGCACATCACCGCACTGCGCGCGGTGCAGCAGCGCATGGTCCATCAGCACCAGGGCCAGCAGGCTCTCGGCGATCGGCGTCGCGCGGATGCCGACGCAGGGGTCGTGCCGGCCGAAGGTCTCCACCGTGGTGGGCGCGCCGCTGCGGTCGATGCTGGCCTTGGGCGTGCGGATCGAGCTGGTGGGCTTGATGGCGATGCGCACCACCAGGTCCTGCCCGGTGCTGATGCCGCCCAGCACGCCGCCCGCATGGTTGCTGGCGAAGCCGGCGGGGGTGATCTCGTCACCGTGGTGGCTGCCGCGCTGGGCCACCACGCCGAAGCCGTCGCCGATCTCCACGCCCTTCACCGCATTCAGGCCCATCATCGCGAAGGCGATGTCGGCGTCCAGCCGGTCATACAGCGGCGCACCGAGGCCGGGCGGCACGCCGTGGGCGCGCACCTCGATGCGGGCGCCGCAGCTGTCGCCGGCACGGCGCAACTCATCCATGTAGGCCTCCAGCTGCGGCACGATGCCGGCGTTGGGGGCGTAGAACGGGTTGAGCGGGATCTGCGCCGCATCTTCGAAGGGGATGGCGATCTCGCCCAACTGGCTCATCCAGCCGCCGAAGGTGGTGCCGAACTGCTGGGCCAGCCACTTGCGCGCCACCGCGCCGGCGGCCACGGTGGGCGCCGTCAGCCGGGCCGACGAGCGGCCGCCGCCGCGCGGGTCACGCAAGCCGTACTTGCGCCAGTAGCTGTAGTCGGCATGGCCGGGGCGGAAGGTGTCGAGGATGTTGCCGTAGTCCTTGCTGCGCTGGTCGGTGTTGCGGATCAGCAGGCAGATCGGCGTGCCGGTGGTCAGGCCTTCGTACACACCCGACAGGATCTCGACCTGGTCGGCCTCGTTGCGCTGGGTGACATGGCGGCTGGTGCCAGGGCGGCGCCGGTCGAGTTCAGGCTGGATATCGTCCACCCCCAGCGCCAGGCCGGGCGGGCAGCCGTCGATCACGCAGCCGATGGCCGGGCCGTGGCTCTCGCCGAAATTGGTGACGCAGAACAGGGTGCCGAAGGTGCTGCCGGGCATGGAGATCGTTCAGAAGGGCGAAGGCCCGGCACCTCGCGGCGCCAGGCCCTTGATTGTCGCAGCCTGCTCGGGCAGCGGGTCAGAGCTTGGGAGCGTCGGCGCCTTCTTCTTCCTGCGGCCAGTCGCGGATGTAGGCCTTGAGCATGCGGTTCTCGAAGTCCTGGCCGTCGACCACCGCCTTGGCCACGTCGTAGAACGAGACCACGCCCATCAGCGTCTTGCCGTCGAGCGCGGGCATGTAGCGGGCGTGGCGGCCCAGCATCATGCGGCGCACTTCGTCGATCTCGGTTTCGGGCGTGCAGGTCAGCGGCGCGTCGTCCATCACCGAGCGAACGGTGAGCTTGCCCACGCCGCCGTTGTTCTTGACGATGCCGGCGATCACCTCGCGGAAGGTGAGCATGCCCACCAGGTCGCCGTACTCCATCACCACCAGCGAGCCGATGTCGAACTCCGCCATGGTCTGCACTGCCTCGGCCAGCAACTGGCTGGGCGAGACGGTGTACAGCGTGTTGCCCTTGACATGCAGGATGTCGCTGACTTTCATGGGGGAATCTCCTCGGGTGGCGCGCCCGGTGTGCCGCAGGGCGGATGGAAAAACATAGCACACAATCTGCGGCAACGACACCCTGGCGCGCCCCCGGCGCGCCCCAAAGACCATGCCCGGCTACAGCGACCCCGGCTTCGACACCTTGGCGCTGCACGCCGGTGCGGTGCCCGACCCGACCACCGGCGCGCGCGCCACGCCCATCCACCTGAGCACCAGCTTCGTGTTCCAGAGCAGCGAGCATGCCGCCTCGCTGTTCAACATGGAGCGCTCGGGCCATGTCTACAGCCGCATCAGCAACCCCACCACAGCGGTGCTGGAAGAGCGCATCGCCGCGCTGGAAGGCGGCGCCGGGGCAATCGCCACCGCCAGCGGCCAGGCGGCGCTGCACCTGGCCATCGCCACGCTGGCCGGCGCCGGCCACCACATCGTGGCGAGCAGCGCGCTGTACGGTGGCAGCCACAACCTGCTGGACTACACGCTGCGCCGCTTCGGCATCAGCACCACCTTTGTGCAGCCGGCTGATGTGGACGGCTGGCGCGCCGCGATCCGGCCCGAAACCCGGCTGCTGTTCGGCGAAACCCTGGGCAACCCGGGGCTGGACGTGCTGGACATCCCCACCATCAGCGCCATCGCGCATGACGCCCGGCTGCCGCTGCTGGTGGACAGCACCTTCACGCCGCCCTGGCTGCTGAAGCCCTTCGACCACGGCGCCGACCTGATCTTCCACTCGGCCACCAAGTTCCTGTCTGGCCATGGCACGGTGGTGGGCGGGTTGCTGGTCGATTCCGGCGCCTTCGACTGGGCGGCTTCATTTGCAGAGACGGGCCGCTTCCCGGAACTGAGCCAGCCGTACGACGGCTTCCACGGCATGGTGTTCAGCGAGGAAAGCACCGTCGGCGCCTTCCTGCTGCGCGCCCGGCGCGAAGGCCTGCGCGATTTCGGCGCCTGCATGAGCCCGCACACTGCCTGGCTGATCCTGCAAGGCATCGAGACCCTGCCGCTGCGCATGGCGCGGCATGTGGAGAACACCCGCAAGGTGGTGGAGATGCTGGCCGCCCACCCGATGGTGTCGCGGGTGGGTTACCCCGAGCTGGAGAGCCACCCCAGCCACGCGCTGGCCAAACAGCTGCTGCCCCGCGGCTGCGGCGCGGTGTTCAGCTTCGACCTGAAGGGCAGCCGCACCCAGGGCGTGGCCTTCATCGAGGCGCTGAAGATCTTCTCGCACCTGGCGAACGTGGGCGATTGCCGGTCGCTGGTGATCCACCCGGCGTCGACCACCCACTTCCGCATGGACGACGCCGCACTGGCGCGTGCCGGCATCGGCCCGGGCACGATCCGGCTGTCGATCGGCCTGGAAGACGCGGCCGACCTGATCGACGACCTGAAGCGGGCCCTGAAGGTGGCGGAGAAAGCGGTATGAAGCTCGACGTCAACGGTCAGTCGGCCCACGTCTACACCGGCGGCAAGCCCTTCGACCCTGCCCTGCCCTGCGTGGTGTTCATCCACGGCGCGCTGCACGACCACAGCGTGTGGACCCTGCTGGCGCGCTGGTGCGCCCACCATGGCCACGGCGTCCTGGCGCTCGACCTGCCCGGCCATGGCCAGAGCGCCGGCCCGGTGCTGCCCAGCGTGGAGGCCACCGCCGACTGGCTGCTGGCCCTGCTGGCAGCCGCCGGCGTGCAGCAGCCCGGCCAGGTGACGCTGGTGGGCCACAGCATGGGCTCGCTGATCGGCCTGGAAGCCGCCGCCCGCGCGCCCGCCCTGATCGGCCGGCTGGTGATGGTGGGCACCGCCTACCCGATGAAGGTGTCGGAGGCGCTGCTGAACACCGCCCGCGATGCGCCATTGAAGGCCATCGACATGGTCAACGCGTTCTCGATCAGCACGCTGGCGGCCAAGCCCGGCTACCCGGGCCCGGGCATGTGGCTGCACGGCAGCAACCGCGCGCTGATGCGCCGCACGCTGGCCGGGCCGAATGCCACGAATTCGGCCACCGGCTGCGCGGTGAACCTGTTCCACCACGACTTCAGCATCTGCGACGCCTACGCCGGCGGGCTGGACGCGGCCGCCAAGGTGACCGCCAAGGTGACGCTGGTGCTGGGCAACGCCGACCAGATGACGCCGCCGCGCGCCACCCGCGACATCGCTGCCGCACTGAAGGCCAAGGTGGTGACACTGGCATCGGGCCACAGCCTGCCAGCCGAGGCGCCCGACGAAATGCTGGCCGCGCTGCGCGGCGCCCTGGCCTGACGGCCTGACCTTGGGGGCTGACCTTGATGGCCTGAACTGACTGGCCTGAACTGACGGCTTGACCCGACGGTCTGACCTGAGGTTCAGGCCACCAGACGCGGTCGCAGCGCGGCCAGCATCTCGGCCACCATTGCTCGCAGGTCGAACGCCGGCGCCCAGCCCCAGTCGCGCCGGGCCAGGCTGTCGTCGATGGCCTGCGGCCAGCTGTCGGCAATCGCCTGGCGGAAGTCGGGTGCGCAATCCAGCGTGAAGCCGGGCACCAGGCGGGCGATCTCGGCCGCGATCTCGGCCGGCGTGCAGCTGAACGCCGCCAGGTTGTAGCTGCCGCGCTCTGTGATGGCATCGGCCGGCGCGTCCATCAGCGCCAGCGTGGCGCGGATGGCGTCGGGCATGTACATCATCGGCAGCCGGGTGTCGGCGCGCAGAAAGCCGGTGTAGCGGCCGCGCTGCAGCGCACCGTGGAAGATGTCCACCGCATAGTCGGTCGTGCCGCCGCCGGGCGGCGTCTTCCAGCTGATCAACCCGGGGTAGCGCAGGCTGCGCACGTCCACGCCATGTTTGGCGTGGTACCAGGCGCACCAGCGCTCACCCGCCAGCTTGCTGATGCCGTAGACCGTGCCGGGGTCCATCACCGTGTGCTGCGGCGCAGCCGCCGGCGTGCCGGGGCCGAAGGCGGCGATGCTGCTGGGCCAGAACACCCGTTGCAACTTCGCGGTGCGGGCCAGCTCCAGCAGGTTCAGCAGGCCGGTCATGTTGAGGGTCCAGGCCCATTGCGGATGCTGCTCGCCACTGGCCGACAGCGCTGCGGCCAGCAGGTAGACCTGGGTGATGGCGTGGCGCTTGGCCACCGCTGCCAGCGCTGCAGCGTCGGTCACGTCCAGCGCCTCATGGCGCAGGCCGGGCACCCGGCCCTGCGGCGCCAGGTCGCTGGTGACCACCGCCGCATCGCCATGCTGGCGGGCCAGGGCCTCGGCCAGCTCGGTGCCGATCTGGCCATTGGCGCCGATGATGAGGATCTTCGGCGGCGCCATCACACGCCCCCGCCGATGATGAGGATCTTCGGCTTGCTCATTTCAGGATTCCCAGTTCGTGACCAGCCTGGGCCAATGCAGCCACTGCGGTGTCGAGCTGCGCCCGGCTGTGCGCCGCGCTCAGCTGCACCCGGATGCGCGCCTGCCCGCGCGGCACCACCGGAAAGAAGAAACCCACCACGTACACGCCCAACTCCAGCAGGCGGGCAGCCAGCCGCTGGGCCAGCACCGCGTCGTGCACCATGATCGGCACGATCGGGTGGTCGCCCGGCTGGATGGCGAAGCCGGCCGCCGCAATCGCCCGGCGGAAGTGGACTGTGTTGGCATGCAGGCGGTCGCGCAGCGTGGTGTCGCCCTCCAGCAGATCCAGCACCGCGATGCTGGCCCCGGCAATCGCCGGCGCCAGGGTGTTGCTAAACAGATAAGGCCGCGAGCGCTGGCGCAGCAGTTCGATCACCGGCGCCGGCCCTGCGGTGAAGCCGCCCGACGCGCCGCCCAGCGCCTTGCCCAGCGTGCCGGTGATGATGTCGACGCCAGCCCTGCCGTCCACCAGCAGGCCGCAGTGCTCATGCGTGCCACGCCCGGTGGCGCCCATGAAGCCGGTGGCATGGCATTCGTCGATGGCCAGCAGCGCGCCGTGGTCGTCGCACAGCCGGCGCATCACGTCCAGCTGCGCCACCGTGCCGTCCATCGAGAACACGCCGTCGGTGAACACGAGGATGTGGCGCGCTCCGCCAGCACGGGCTGCAGCCAGTTGCACCGCCAGGTCGGCCATGTCGTCGTGGGCATAGCGGCGCCGCTCGGCCTTGCACAGCCGGATGCCGTCGATGACGGACGCATGGTTCAGCGCGTCGCTGATGACCACGTCGCCCTCGCCCAGCAACGGCTCGAACAGGCCGCCGTTGGCGTCGAAGGCTGCCGCATAGAGGATGGCGTCTTCCGTGCCCAGGTAGCGCGCCAGCCGCCGCTCCAGCGTCTTGTGCAAGTCCTGCGTGCCGCAGATGAAGCGCACGCTGGCCATGCCGAAGCCGTGGCTGTCCAGCGCCGCCTTGGCCGCCGCCACCACCGCCGGGTGCGCCGACAGGCCCAGGTAGTTGTTGGCACACAGGTTGATCACACGCCGGCCGTCGGCCAGCACCACCTCGGCACCCTGCGGGCTGGTGATCACCCGCTCGGCCTTCTGCAGGCCGGCGCTGCGCAGGGCTTGCAACTCGTCCTCCACATGGGCCAGGAAGTCGTTCACGACGGACATTGCTCGGCTCCAGATTGCTGCTTATCGAATTTCTGTTTATCGAATTTGAGTTCACTATATCGAACGTCGTACACTTGTTCAAGCACCATGCGCAAGCCCAACCCCCGCCCCATCCCGGCCGAGCCGCCGCGCGTCGGCGCCGCCCTGGCCGCCCTGCGCGAGCAGCAGGCCTTGTCGCTGGACGAACTGTCGCGCCGCGCCGGTGTCAGCAAGAGCATGCTGTCGCAGATCGAGCGCGCCCAGGCCAACCCCACGGTGGCGGTGGTCTGGCGCCTGGCCAATGCGTTGGGCGTGCCGCTGACCGAACTGCTGCAGGTGGCCGATGTACCGGCCGAGCCGGCCATCACCACCGTGGCGCGGCACGCCACCCCCACGCTGCGCGGGGCCGACAACGGCTGCGAGTTGCGCATCCTGGGCCCGGTGGACCTGGCCGGCCAGTTCGAATGGTATGAATTGCAGATGCAGCCCGGCGCGGTGCTGGCATCGCAGGCACACGGCCCCGGCGCGCGCGAGCACCTGAGCGTGCTCAGCGGCCTGCTGGCGCTCAGCGCCGGCGACAGCAGCGCCACGCTGGCCGCTGGTGAAACCGCCCGCTACGCCGCCGACCAGGCGCACGCCATCCGCAACCCCGGCCCGGCACCGGCCACCGCACTGCTGGTGGTGCTGCACGGTTGACGGGGCGGGGCCGCACGGGCCCTGCGGCACAATCCGGCGCACAACGCGCTGCCACCATGAGCCTGGTCT
>JBBRVT010000101.1:0-11576 GCA_038246615.1 Burkholderiales bacterium | reverse complement strand
GCCATGTGCCCGCCCAGCTGCTGGTAGTCGTCCAGCCGCATGCTGAACTCGATCGGCGCGACGATGGCCGGCGTGGGCACGGTGCCGAAGCTGGCGGCCGGCATGCGCAGCACGTCCACCATCACCGTGATGCCGCCGCCCGGCCACACATAGGCCGGCGCGCCGCCGCAGGTCACGTTCACCAGGCTTTGCTTGATGGCCTGGGTCAGGCGCACCGGGTTGTCGGTGACGCCCGCGCGCAGGCTGCCACCGGCACCGGCCACGAACAGCACGCTGCACAGCGCCGGCTCGCAGTTCTCGCCGATGCGCGCGACGATGGCCTGCACCGACGCCGGCAAGGCGGCGGGCTGTGGCACCAGCGCCGCGTCCAGCTCGAACCAGGCGGCGTGCTCGCCGGTGGTGCTGACCATCAGCAGGCGCTGGCCGGGCCAGGCCTCGTCGGCGTCCCAGGGCGCCAGGATGGACAGCGGGTCGGCGATGTCGGTGCCACCCCAGCCGGTGCCCGGGTTGGCCACCTGGAAGTAGCGGCCCGGCGTGCTCTTGCGCCCGCGCACCTTCAGCCCCGAGCGGCGCAGCCCCAGGCAGCGGCCGGCCTGGTGCTCGGTGAGCACGCCGGTGATGTGGTCGTCCACCACCACCACCTCGTCGACCAGGCCGGCAAACTGCTGGGCGAAGATGCCGATGGTGGCCGAGCCGCAGCCCAGGCGCATGCGCACTTCGGGCAGGCCGTTGACCACCGGCGCCCGCCCCGCCTGCACCCGCACCTGGGCGCCGCCGTCGATGCTGAACTCCACCGCCTGCTGGTTGCCCAGCGCGGCCATCATGTCCACGGTGACGCGGCCCTCCTTCTTGCTGCCGCCGGTGATGTGGTGCACGCCACCCAGGCTCAGCATCTGGCTGCCGTACTCGGCCGTGCTGACATGGCCCACCACCTCGCCGTTGCAGCGCACATCGGCCTGCTCGGGGCCCAGCCAGCGGTCGGTGTCGATCTTCACCTTCAGGCTGCAATAGCTGAAGATGCCTTCGGTGACCACCGTCACCATGTCCACGCCCCGGGCCTGGCTGGAGACGATGAACGGTGCGGGCTTGTAGTCGGGGTAGGTGGTGCCGGCGCCCACTGCGGTGATGAACAGCGCGGGTGCGTCGGCCGCCTGTTGCAGCGGCGCCGCGCCGGCGGGCAGGAAGGGCACCAGGTCGGCACCGGCGACATCGCCCTGCGCGGCATCCAGGCGCTGGCGCACCAGCAGCAACGGGTCCACCCGCACCAGCACGCCGGCGCGGTTGGCATAGCGGTCGCAAGCGCCCACCTTGCCGTCGCTGATCTGGCACAGCACCGGGCAGGCGTTGCATTCGATCTTGTGCGCGGCCATGCGCTCATTGCGCGGCGCGGTGCGCCAGTCGGCCACGGGCGGCGTGCTGGCGGGAGTTGCAAATGCGGCCGCCAGCTCGCCCAGGCCGTCGGTCTTGGTGTGCTCATGCCCGGACATGCAGGCACTCCGGCTGACCCAGAACAAACCGCACAAACCCCGGGCAGCCCGGTGCCTGAGGCAGAATCACAACCAGCCCGGCAGCTTGAGATTTCATGTAGTGCCTGCTAAACCAACATGGTGCCGATGCTACATTCCGGCAGCAGGCCATGCAAGCGCTGGCGCCAGTTGCCAGCCACCGCGCCGGCCTGGTGCCTGGCCCGCACCCTTTCAGAACCCTGCCGCACCACCTGCAGCCCACCTGCCGCACCACCTGCCGCCCCACCATGAGCGCCTTCAACGAAGAAACCGTCCTCAGCGTCCACCACTGGACCGACCGGCTGTTCAGCTTCACCACCACCCGCGGCACCACGCTGCGCTTCAAGAACGGCCACTTCACGATGATCGGCCTGCGGGTGGACGGCAAGCCGTTGCTGCGCGCCTACAGCGTGGTCAGCGCCAACTATGAAGATACGCTGGAGTTCCTCAGCATCAAGGTGCAGGACGGCCCGCTCACCAGCCGGCTGCAGCACATCCAGCCGGGCGACAAGGTGATCGTCGGCAACAAGCCCACCGGCACCTTGCTGATCGACTATTTGCTGCCGGCCAGGCGCCTGTACCTGATGGGCAGCGGCACCGGGCTGGCGCCGTTCATCAGCATCATCCGCGACCCCGAGACCTACGAGAAGTTCGAACAGGTGGTGCTGGTGCATGGCGTGCGCGAGGTGGCCGAACTGGCCTACCACGACCACATCACCAAGGAGCTTCCAGCGCATGAGTTCCTGGGCGAGATGGTGACCAAGCAGTTGCTTTACTACCCCACCGTCACCCGCGAGGCCTTCCGCCACACCGGCCGCATGACCGACCTGCTCGATTCCGGCAAGCTGTTCTCCGACCTGGGCCTGCCCGCCATCAACCCGGCCGAAGACCGGGTGATGATCTGCGGCAGCCCGGCGCTGCTGAAGGACCTGAAGGCGCTGCTGGAAGCGCGGCACTTCAAGGAGGGCAACACCTCGACGCCGGGTGAGTACGTGGTCGAGCGCGCCTTCGTCGAGCAGTAGGCCAGGCGGGCCGCCGGCTGATGTCCACCGCCGCGCGCAAGACCGCCGCGCCCGCCAAGGTGGCGCGCGCCGGGCGCGCCGGGCGCGCCGCACGGCCGGCGCAGGCCGACGGCAGCCGTGCCCCAGGCGTGCGCGAGCTGGCCGCCCAGGCCACGCGGGACGCCATCCTGCGTGCGGCCACCAAGGTGTTTGCCCGCCACGGTTTTGCTGGCGGCCGCGTCGAGCAGATCAGCAAGGCGGCGAAGTCCTACGACCGCATGATCTATTACTACTTCGGCAGCAAGGAAGCCCTGTTCATCGCGGTGATCGAGGACACCTACCGCCGCTTCAACGAGGCCGAGCAGGGCCTGGCGCTCGACACCGGCCAGCCCTTGCAGGCGCTGGAGGCGATGATCCGCTTCGTCTGGACCTACTACCAGAAGAACCCCGAGTTCATCACCCTGCTCAACAACGAGAACCTGCTGCGTGGCAAGCACATCGCCAAGAGCGTACGCGCCAAGGACTACTCGTCGCCGGCACTGGCCATCACCGACAGCGTGCTGCAGGCCGGCATCGCGCAAGGCCTGTTCCGCCACACGCTGAACGCCCGCGACGTGTACCTGATGATCGCGTCGATGGCCTACTTCTACCTGAGCAACCGCTTCACGCTGTCGTCCTTCCTGGGCGAGAACCTGGAGGCGCCGGCGGCCCTGGCGCACTGGGAAGCGTTCGTCATCGACGCGGTGCGCCGCGCCGTCTGCGTGGCAGCACCGGCCGATCCTGACGCCTGAGCGCTTGAGCCGCCACCGCGCTTCATGTAGCCTTTGCTACACCAACAACGGAGTGTGCAATGGCAGATGCAGCAGCAGGCGGCAAGTCGGGCAAGGTGGTGATCCGCCATATCGGGCTGCTGCTGTCGGGTGACCTGGAGCGGCCGATCCTGGAGGCCGACACCATCGTGGTGGTCGACGGCATCATCACCCAGGTGGGCCGCGAGAAGGACTGTGACACCGCCCTGCCCACCACCCTGATCGATGCGCGCGGCACCTGCGTGGCACCCGGCCTGATCGACAGCCATGTGCACCCGGTGTTCGGTGACTGGACCCCGCGCCAGAACCAGATCGGCTGGATCGACAGCACCATGCACGGCGGCGTCACCACCATGGTCAGCGCGGGCGAGGTGCACCTGCCGGGCCGGCCCAAGGACATCGTCGGCCTGAAGGCGCTGGCCATCACCGCGCAGCGCGCCTTCGACAACTTCCGCCCCGGCGGGGTGAAGGTGCTGGCCGGCGCACCCGTCATCGAGAAAGGCATGGTCGAAAGCGACTTCGCTGAGTTGGCAGCTGCCGGCGTCAGGCTGCTCGGCGAGGTGGGCCTGGGCTCGGTGAAGGCGGGTTATGAAGCCAAGGAGATGGTGGCCTGGGCCCGCAAGCACGGCATCCAGAGCACCATCCACACCGGCGGGCCCAGCATCCCGGGCTCGGGCCTGATCGACAAGGACGTGGTGCTGGAGGCCGACGCCGACATCATCGGCCACATCAACGGCGGCCACACCGCGCTGTCCGAGGCCCATGTCTGCGAGCTGTGCGAGAAGAGCAGCCGCGCCATCGAGATCGTGCACAACGGCAACGAGAAGATCGCCATCGCTGCCGCCCAGGCCGCGCTACAACTGAAGTGCCCGCACCGTGTGATCCTGGGCACCGACTCCCCCGCAGGCTCGGGCGTGCAGCCGCTGGGCATGCTGCGGCTGATCGCGCTGCTGTCCTCGCTGGGCAACATCCCGGCCGAACTGGTGTTCTGCTTTGCCACCGGCAACACCGCACGGCTGCGCGGGCTGAACTGCGGCTTGATCGCGCCGGGCCGCGACGCCGACTTCGTCTTCATGGACCGCGCTCAGCACACCTCGGGCAAGACGCTGCTGGAAAGCGTGCAACTCGGCGACATCCCCGGCGTGGGCATGGTGATGATCGACGGCCTGGTGCGCTGCGGCCGCAGCCGCAACACGCCGCCGGCCACCGAAGTGCCGGTGGTGGTGGGCGGGCACTGAGGCACGACAGTCAGTCGAGTCTCAGCGCCTTGAGCCAGGCCAGGCTGCTGCCTTTCGTGTTGTCGGCGTCGCCGGCCACGGCCACCGCCAGCAGCGGCGGCAACTGGCGAGATTCGTCACCAAACAGCCGCAGGAAGTCGGCCGTCACATCACGCTGCTCCGTCTGCCAGCGGCGCAGTGGCGCATCGCTGCCGCGCAGCACCAGGTAACGCACGCGCCGGGTGTAGGCGTTGTCCAGCACCGTGCCGGCCGCCAGCTTCGCGTCCCAGACGTAACACAACGTGGCCGACGGCAAGGGCTCGGCGCTGCGGCTGTTCGCCAGGCGCAGCAACTGCCGCTCGATGAAGGGCACGGCCGACAACGGCATGTCGAACAGCAGGCAGACCTTGACCGCGAGGTCGTCGCCAGCCTTCTGGCGCAGGTCGGCCGCCAGATTGGGCTGATCCACCCGCCAGCGCCAGCCCATGCTCATGGCCGCGCTGCCCGCCGGCACCGTATGCACCAGGTTGCCGTAGGAGCCCTTGGCTTCGATGCGCAAAGCCGGCTCGCCGTCTTCGACCACGATGCGGTAGTCGGTAGGCGGAAACTTCTGGTCCGGCAGACCGGCAAATCGCCACGGCGCAGCAGGTGCCGGGCCGTTGCCCGCCAGCGGGCTGAGCAGGTCAGCAGACGCAGCCGGGCCGGCCGCCAGCAGTGCCGCCAGCAACGCCGCCAACAGGCACAGCGTCAGGGCAACCCGCTGAAACGACCGGTGCATCAGCGTGGCCCGAAGGTGGCAACGCCGGCGTGCAGCCGCGCCAGCAGCGTCAAGCCGCACAGCGCGGCAAAACCCAGCGCCAGCGGCGCAAAGGCCGAAGGCCACAGGCAGATGGCGGCAAAAAACAGCAGCGTCTCGGTGGCCTCGGTGAGCCCGCCCAGGTAATACAAGCCCTTTTTCGGGATGTCCCGCCGCTGCAGGCCGCGTCGCTCGGCCAGCACCGCAAAAGCCAGAAAGCTGCTGGCGGTGCCCATGAAGGCGGTCAGCAACACCGCAGCGGCCAGCGCATTGGCCGGCGGATCGGCCAACGCAAAGGCCAGCGGAATGCTGGCGTAGAAGACAAAGTCCAGCGTGATGTCGAGAAAGGCGCCGCGGTCGGTGGGCCGGGTCAAGCGCGCCACCGCGCCGTCCAGCCCGTCAGCCAGGCGACTGATGAGGATCAGCGCCAGGCCCGCCAAGGGCTGCTGCGTCGTTATGCAGGTGGCGGCGGCCATGCCCAGCGCAAAGCCGACCCAGGTGATGGCATCGGCCGACACCCCTCGACCCACCAACCCCTGGGCCGCAAACTGCAGCAGCGGTTGCAAACGGTTCTGGAGTACGCGGTCGAACATGACGGCCGCATCATCGCATCGCGCCGCGCTTGCGGCCGCGGCGGGGACTTTTGGCGCGGTCGCCGGCCGGCCTCTTGCCAGAGGTTAACGCGGCGCCATGCGGATCGCGCCGTCGATGCGCACGCTTTCGCCGTTCATGTAGCCGTTGCTGATCATGAACTCGGCCAGGTCGGCGTATTCCTCCGGCTTGCCCAGGCGCTTGGGAAACGGCACCGAGGCGGCCAGCGCCGCTTTGACGTTGTCGGGCGCGCCCTGCAGCAGCGGCGTGTTGAACAGGCCTGGCAAGATGGTGTTGACGCGGATCGCCTCGGCCATCAGGTCACGCGCGATCGGCAGCGTCATGCCGATGATGCCGGCCTTGCTGGCCGAATAGCTGGCCTGGCCCATCTGGCCGTCCTGCGCCGCCACGCTGGCGGTGTTGACGATGCAGCCGCGGTCGCCGTCGGGCAGCGGCTCCAGCGTCAGCATGCCGGCAGCGCTCTTGGCAATGCAGCGGAAGGGGCCGACCAGGTTGATCTGGATGATGCGGTCGAAGTTCAGCGTCGGAAACGACTTGATCGCGCCGGTGGCCTTGTCGCGGCTGGCGGTCTTGATGGCATTGCCGGTGCCGGCGCAATTGACCAGGATGCGCTCCTGGCCGATCGCCGCGCGGGACTTGGCAAAGCCGGCGTCGACCTGCTCTTCCTGGGTCACGTCGACCAGGCAGAACACGCCGCCCAGTTCGGCCGCCAGTTTTTCGCCGGCTTCGGCGTTGAGGTCAAACAGCGCCACCTTGACGCCGCTGGCGGCCAGCCGGCGCGCGGTGGCGGCGCCCAGACCGGAGGCGCCCCCGGTGATGACGGCGGAGATGGTGGAGTCGAGTTTCATGGCAAATGTCCCTGGGCAATGTGGTGTCAAAGTTTGCACGCTACGCCGGTGCACCGCCGCCGGCCATCGTCCGAATCGACGAAGTTGGCGCTGCCCGGGCTTGCCATGTTGAAATCCAGCCATGCTGTCAACCCTGAAAGACCTGTTTTCGGCCCTGCTGCCGCCACCACCTTCGGCCGGGGCCCAGGCCGCCGAACACACGCTGCAACTGGCTTGCGCGGTGATGCTGGTGGAAGTGATGCGCGCCGACACCGAGATCGGCCACGACGAACGGTTGGTGGTGGTCGCCGCGCTGCGCGCGCAGTTCAGCTTGGCGGATGACGAGATTCACCGGCTGATCGAGCTGGCTGAGCTGGCCGCCCGCGACGCCACCGACTGGTTTGCCTTCACCAGCCACATCAACACGCACTTCGAGATGCCGGCCAAGCTGCAGATGATCGAGCTGATGTGGCGCGTGGCCTATGCCGACGGCCAGCTCGACGTGCATGAGCGCCACGTGCTGTGGCGCATCGCCGACCTGCTGCATGTGCCGCAGGGTGCTTATGTCAACGCCCGCATGCGGGCGCAGGCCACGGCCGGCAGCTGATCTGATAACCCTGGGCTCAGTGCACCCGGATCAGGCACTCCTGGGCCACACTGGCCACCAGCGCGCCATCACGCGACCACAGGCCACCACGGCAGAAACCACGCGCGCCCTGCAGCGACGGTGAATCGCTCTGGTAGAGCAGCCAGTCGTCGAAGCGGAAGTCGCGGTGGAACCACATCGCATGGTCCAGGCTCACGCCCTGCACACCCGGCTGGGTGAAGTTCAGGCCATGCGGCAGCATGGCCACGCGCATCAGGCTCCAGTCGCTGGCGTAGGCCAGCAAGGCCTGGTGCAGCAGCGGATCGTCAGGCAGCGCATGGGCCGCGCGCAGCCAGTGCAAGGCCTGCGGCGGCCGCAGCTCGGGCTGCATGAAGTCCATCGGGTTGACCGCGCGCAACTCCACCGGCTGCGCCGAGCGCAGAAAGTCGTGCATGCGCTCTGGCAGGCGGTCGATCATCGCGCGCTGGCGCAGGTGCTCGTCGACCAGTGTCTCGGGCGCTGGCGCCTCGGGCATGGTGCCCTGGTGCGACGGGCCCTGTTCTTGCCGGTGGAACGAGGCCGACATGTGGAAGATCGCCTGGCCATGCTGGATCGCCACCACCCGCCGCGTGGCAAAGCTGGCGCCGTCGCGGATGCGATCGACCTCGTAGACGATGGGCACGGCGGTGTCGCCGGCGCGCAGAAAATAGCCATGCAGCGAGTTCACCGACTGCCCCGGCGCCACGGTGCGCGCCGCCGCCATCAGCGCCTGGCCCAGCACCTGGCCGCCGAACACGGCCTTGCCGCCGACGTCGCGGTTCTGGCCGCGAAACAGGTTGTGCTCAAACTGCTCCAGTCGCAGCAGGTCGACCAGCGACTGCAAGGCCTGGGCGGTGTCATCGGTGTCAAGGGCCATGGTGTCCCCATTGTGCCGGGCTGCCGGTGAGGGCTGGGCCAGAATTGCCGGCGATGCCCGCGCCCCCTGCAGCCAGCGGCCCGCCTGCCCCGGTGCTGGCGCGGTCGCTTATGTCCAAACTGAGTCCGCCGCTGGCGCGCGCCAGCCAGGTGCCGCGTGAGGCCGTGGCGCGCCGCCTGGCCGAAGCCGGTGGCGCCAAGCTGGTGCTGGTGCTGGCGCCAGCGGGCTTTGGCAAGACCACGGTCATGCTGCAGGCCCGCAAGTCGCTGGCGGCACAGGGCATCACCACCAGCTGGTTGACGCTGGAGCGCACCGACAACGACGTGCCGCGCTTCATGGCCTGTCTGCAGCAAGCGGTAGCGCAGATCACTGGTGAAACCGGCGCTGCCCGCGGTGAAACACCGCTGGCAATAGTGGATCGGCTGGCGCGTCACGACACGCCGTTTGCGCTGTTCCTCGATGACTTCGAGCTGATCACCGAGCCCGCGGTGCTGGGCCTGGTGCGCGAGATCATCCACCACCTGCCGCGCCGCGGCCAGCTGGTGCTGGGCTCGCGCAGCCAGCCCGACCTGGGTCTGGGGCGATTGCGCGCCGCCGGCCAGCTGCTGGAAATCGATGCCGAACTGTTGCGCTTCAGCCGGGCCGAGACTGCACAGTTCCTGTCGCTGCGCCGGCATCCTGATCCGGCGCTGCCCTTGCCAGCCGACTGGTCGGCGCAGGTCGACGATCTGCACCTCAAGACCGAAGGCTGGATCGCCGCGCTCTGGCTGGCCTCGATGGCCATCGCTGCGCTGCAGGCGCGCCAAGGCAGCGTGGCCGGCTTCATCGCCCAATTCTCGGGCAGCAACCGCGCGGTAGCCGACTACCTGGCCGAGGACGTGCTGGCCCGACAGACGCCCGAAGTGCGCGATTTCCTGCTGCGCACCAGCATCCTGCGCCAGTTCAACGCCGCCCTCTGCCAGGCCCTGAGCCCGCGCAGCGACAGCCCGCGCCTGCTGGCGCAACTGGACGCCGCCAACCTGTTCATCACACCGATCGGCAGCAGCCGGCCTGGCGAGCCGCCCGAGTGGCGTTACCACAGCCTGTTTGCCGACTTCCTGCGCACCCAACTGGTACGCGAACGGCCCGATGAACTGGCGCGCTTGCACCTGGCCGCATCGGGTTGGTACGAGTCGCAGGGTCGGCCGGTGCCGGCGATCGACCATGCGATCGAAGGCGGCGATACGCCGCATGCCATCAGCCTGCTGCAGCGCCATGCCTCGGCCTTCCTCGAACAAGGCCGCATGCGCCTGCTGGCGCGCTGGTTCACGGCGCTACCCGAAGCCGCACTGGCCGACAAGCCGATGCTGCAGGTGATGTCGCTGTGGGCCAGCACCCTGACCCGCGGCCCCTGGGCGGCGATGGCGCAGCTGCAGCAATCGGGCATTGCCAGCAGCAGCGATGCGGCGGTGTGCGCCCATGTCAACGCGTTGCGGCCGATGCTGCTGGCGATGATGGACCGGGTGGAGGACGCCGCCGAGATTGGCCGCTCCCAGTTGACGCGGGTGCCCACCGGCGAGCCCTTCGCCGACAGCGTGCTGTGCAATGCCATGGCCCATGTGCTGGGCGTGCTGGGCGAGCCCGAGCAGGCGCAACGTCTGCTTGATGCCGCACGCCAAGGCCAGCAGGGAGGCGGCTTCAACCGCATGTACACCGAATCGGTGGAGGGCCTGCTCGACCTGCAACAAGGCCGGCTGCGCCAGGCCACGGCGCGCTTCCGCCTGGCACTGGGCATGGCCGCCGGCGCGGCGCCGGCCGGCGGCTGGCAGCCCACCCACGGCAATGCCTGGGCCGGTGTGCTGTATGCCGCCGCGGTTTACGAAGCCCACCAGCTGGCGCAGGCCGAGCAATTGCTCAATGTCTACCTGCCGCTGGCGCGCGATGTCGGTCTGCCCGACCACATGGTCCTCAGCCATGTGATGCGCTCGCGCATCGCCGCCCAGCGCGGCGACATCGATACCGCCCAGCAGGCCATCACCGAGCTGGAATACCTGGGCCACCAGCGCCAGCTGCCGCGGGTAGTGGCCAGCGCCCGGCTTGAACGTGCCCGGATGCTGATGTTGCAAGGCCAGGCCGAAGCCGCCGCCCAGGTGCTGGCCCGCGCCGACGACACCGAGGTCTGGTTACGGGTAGCGCGCCACCGCATCAGCGCCCACGATGTGGAGGATCTGCCGATCGGCCGCCTGCGCTGGCAGGTGCTGTTTGGCGATGCCGCTGCAGCGGCCTTGGCCGCCGCGCAAGCCGCGGAAGAAGCGCGGCTTGTGCAGCGCCATCGCCGGGTGCTGAAGCTGCAGTTGCTGCAGGCGCTGGCGCTGCAGCGCGCCGGCAGCGCGGCCGACCTGGCCGCCGCGACGGCGCTGATGGCCGCGCTGCTGCCGCTGGTGCAGGCCGAGGGTTTTGTGCGCCTGTTGCTCGACGAAGGCCCGGCAATGACCACCTTGCTGCGGCGCACGCGGGCGGCCCTGACCGACGCCCCAGGCAGTCGGCCCGACCCGCTGCTGGACGACTGCCTGCAGCGGCTGATCGCCCTGGCCGGCGACGAGTTGCCCGAGGAACCCGGCAGTGACCCCGGCGCCGGCACCGCCCAGCCCCTGAGCGAGCCGCTGACGCGCAAGGAAGTGCGGGTGTTGCAACTGCTGGCCGAGGGCTACAGCAACAGCGCCATGGCCGAGAAACTGTTTGTCAGCGACAGCACGGTGCGCACCCATCTGCGCAACATCAACCTCAAGCTGGGGGCGCGCAGCCGCACCCAGGCGGTGGCCATCGCGCGGCGGCTGGGCGTGACGACCTGACGCCGCCTTACTTCCAGGCGAAACGCGGCTGCTCGTAGTGCGACACCCGCGTGTCGCGGCCCAGCACGCAGACCTCGCGAAACTGGTAGATCAGCGCGGCGGTGGGCGCGGCGATCCAGTTGTCGCCCACCGGCATCTTCAGCACCGGGTGCTCGCTGCCTTCCAACGGCTCAAGGATGGGCGCGTCCTCGCGCAGAAACTCGCTGAGCCGGATGCGGTGGATGCTGGCCACCTCGGCGGGGTTGGCCACCAGCGCGCGCGCCTCGCCTGCCCACACCACCACCGGCGTCATCGCATAGCCTGATCGGGTGATGAAGGTATCGAGCCGGCCCAGCACGGCGGTAGGCTCCAGATGCAAGCCCACCTCCTCATGCAACTCGCGCAGCGCGGTCTGCTCGGGCGTCTCGCCTTCGTCGACACGGCCGCCTGGCAGGGCCCACTGGCCGGCATGGCCGCTCAAGGTCTTGGCGCGGCGG
>JBBRVT010000100.1:0-11599 GCA_038246615.1 Burkholderiales bacterium | reverse complement strand
CGGGGTCAGGCTTGTCGGGTGGCAAGACGTGCAGGGATGGCGGAGTGGCGGGTGGTGGCTTGGGTGGGTTGGGTGGGTTGGGTGTGTCCCCAGGCTGCAACGCCGGCATTCGCCGCCGAACGACGTGCATGGGTTGGCCGCAGGCGCAGCGCCAGGCTGGGCGCGGTGTCGTCGGCGCGGTTGACGCGCCCGGCACGGCCCGCAGGTGCAGCAGCTGCAGCAGGCGGATCGCTGATGCGCTGTTGGGATGCAGGAAGCCGAAGTTGCGTGACCGACGCAGACCCTTGGGCAACACGTGCTGGAGCACCAGCCACAGGAAGTCGGCGCCGCACAGCGTGCGCCGCGCCATCTTGGCGGTCTTGGCGTCACGGTACTGGAAGGTGACGTTGCCGTTCTCGCAGCTCAGTGCGTGAACCGTAACCTTACGCCGAAAATGAGCGGCATCGCGGCCTTCCTCCGCGTAGCGGCTTCGTCCAACCCGCCAATAAACCGGACTTGCAACAGCCCGCTTCGCGACCTGTTGTTATCCGGTTATTGGCAACGTTAGCCGTTGCAAGAAACGCCATACGCGTCTTCGCACTTGACGGGACGTACTTGTTAGCGTACGCTTACAGTTTTTGGAGCAACTAATGACCATCCTCACTGCAAGCGAAGCACGCGCCAATTTGTATCGTCTTATTGATCAGACCGCGGAGTCGCATGAACCTATATTTATTTCCGGAAAGCGAACAGTGGCGGTACTTTTATCAGAGGACGATTGGAAGGCTATTCAGGAAACGCTCTTCCTTCTTTCAGTACCCGGAATGCGTGAATCTATAAAAGAAGGCATGGCCGAGCCACGCGAACAAAGCGACACGGAGCTTGACTGGTGAGTTGGAAACTGGTTTTTTCTAAACAAGCACAGAAAGATTCGAAGAAGCTTGCCGCAAGCGGATTAAGACCAAAGGCCGAGGAACTACTAAAAATCCTGAAGACTGATCCGTTCCAGAATCCGCCACCATTCGAGAAGCTGGTTGGTGATCTGGACGGCGCGTACTCAAGGAGAATAAACATACAACACCGACTGGTCTACGAAATATTTGTTTCGCAAAAGACCGTTCGAATACTTCGAATGTGGACACACTACGAATAGCGACGGCTAATCGGGTAGCCAGGGGTTTCTCTCCCCCAGCCCATGCACCACCCACCATGCGGGTCCGCAGCAATGCACCGAACTGAAGGCAATCAGCCCGGACCGTGTCAATAGCTTTGCTGCGCCAGACGGCCTTTATTCGGTGCGCTTGTTTCAGCTCCAGCGGGCGTTGGCATCTCCTCTGGTGGTCGATTGATCCAGGCGGCCGTGGGCATCGGTGACAGCGTGGGCGGCTTGTTCTTGAATCTGTTGGATCGGCCGCGAAGGCGACGTCCAGCGTGGGCTGGCGGCGGGCTCGCAAAGCCGTGGTCTGGCCGTAGTAAACGCTGTATGGCGTCATGCAGCCGACGCCCGAGTGCGAATGCCGGGCGTAGCAAGGGGACGCTGGCGTCATTGACGGTCAGCGCAACAGTGCCGCGCGCGGCCAGCGGACTCAGCTCAGGGGTGATGGGGGTTCGGACAGCAGCGCGTCGGCTTGCCGGCAGATCAGTCGTCGAAGCCCCGGAACACCGCAGCTTCGTCCACCGGCTTGCGCTGCGACACCACCGCATTGGCCGGGAAGCTGTCGTCGGGCCAGCCCATCGCGATGCAGGTCTGGATCACCTGGTCGTCGGGGATGCCGGCCTCGGCCCGCACCACCGGGCTCTGCATGATGCCCTGGCTGTTGATCACGCAGCCCAGCCCGCGCGACCAGGCGGTGTTGACGATGCAGTTGACCACCCCGCCGCAATCGAACGGTGCGATGTCGCTGCCGTGGATGCTGCGGTCGTAGGTGATGACGATCGACACCGGCGCGTCGAACTGCCGAAAGCCGCGCAGCACCCAGTCCTGCCGCCCGTCCTTGTCGTCGCGGGCGATGCCCATGGCGGCGAACAGCTGCTTGGCCACGCCGATCTGCCGCTCGCGGTGGGCTCCCTCGTAGCCGGGGCCCATGCGGAACTCACGCGAGTGCGGCACCCCGGCGAGGTTGCGCTCGACATTGCCGGCGCGGATGCGGTCGAGTACCGCACCGGCCACCACGTAGAAGTTCCAGGGCTGGGTGTTCAGCGAGGTGGGCGCCCGCATGGCCAGCGCCAGCACCTCGCGGATCAGCGCCTGCGGAACCGGCTTGTTCAGGTAGCCGCGGATGCTGCGCCGGCCTGCCACCACGTCGTCGAATTCCATCGCCATCACTCCAGCACGATCACTGCATCATCTTCCAAACCACCCTGCACACCACCCGGCACATCGGCGTACAGCCGCTGCACCAGCGCGGCACGGCGGCCGAGGCCGGCCTTCTGGTTGATGTAGCCCTTGTCGGTCAGCTCGTTGCCGTCGATCGACGGTGGCTCGGTCAGCAGCAGCACCCGGGCGATGCGCCGGCTGCTGGCGCCCTGCGTCGTGGCGTTGTGGGCCTGCAGGCCGCGGCGCACTGCGGCACGCACGGCAGGGTGGGCCACGATGGCGTCGAAGCCGGCATCGGGCTGGCCGATCAGCGCCCGGCAGGCCGCCAGGTTGGGCCAGGCCAGCAGGGACACGAAGGCCTGGTCCTGGCCCGCCACCAGGGCATCGAGCAGCACCGGCGAGCAGGCGGCGATGCAGTCGGTGCGCAGCTCGCCGACGTGCACGAAGGTGCCGGTGGTCAGCTTGAATTCCTCGGTCACCCGGCCGGCGAACACCAGGCCCTGGGCCGGGTCGTCGGGGTGGAACAAGGTGCCGGCGTCGCCGATCTTGTAGAAGCCTTCTTCGTCGAAGGCGGCGGCGGTCAGCTCGGGCTGGTCGTGGTAGGCCGAGAACACGTTGATGCCCTTCAGCCGCAGCTCGTACATGCCGGCGCTGGCGGTGGGCACCAGCTTCAACTGCACACCGGGGAAGGGCAGGCCGATCAGGCCGACGCGCTCGGTCTCCCAGTAGGTGCCGGTGGAGGTGGGCGCGGTCTCGGTGCTGCCCCAGCCGGTGTAGAACACGATGCGGTAGCCGGTGTACTGCACCGCCAGGGCCTGCATGCGCGCATACAGGTCGTCGGGCAGGCGGGCGCCGCCATAGGCCAGCAGCGTCAGGTTCTTGAAGAAGTTGCGGGCGAGCGATTCGTCCTTCTCCAGCGCGGCGGCCAGCACCGCATAACCTGATGGCGCGTTGGAATACAGCGTGGGCGCCACCTCGCGCAGGTTGTTCAGCGTCTCGTCGAACTGGCCCGGCGTCGGCCGGCCGTCGTCGATGTAGAGCGTGCCGCCTTCGCCCAGGATGCCGTGGAAGGTCGAGTTGCCGCCCATGGTGTGGTTCCAGGGCATCCAGTCCAGCACCACGGTGGGGCCCGGGCCGGGCGTGTTGCGCGCCTGGTTGCCCTGGGCCACGTTCGCACACATCATGCGTTGGCTGTTGACGACGGCCTTGGGCATGCCGGTCGACCCGCTGGTGAACAGCAGCTTGCCGACGGTGTCGGGCGTGATGGCGGCGATGGACGCCGCCACGTCAGCCGTCACCGGCGTGCGCGCCAGCGCTTCGAAGGCCAGGCTGGGCAGGCCTTCGGGCGGGCGGTCCACGTGCACGATCGTCACGCCGTCGAGCTGGCCGTTGGCCTGCAGCGCCTGCAGCGCCTTCTGGAACTGCACGCCGTCTTGCACCAGCACCACCGCCGGCTTGACCAGGTTGAACAGGTACTTCAGCTTGGCATGGTCTTGGCTGAGCAGGGAATAGCTGGCCGAGATCGGCGCCACCGGCAGCCGGGCCTGCATGCCGGCCTGGGTGATCAGCGCATGCTCCAGCGAGTTGCCCGACAGGATGGCCAGCGGCCGGCCGGCGGGCACGCCCAGGTTCAACAGCGCCTGCGTCAGGCTGTCCACCAGGGCCTTGCCTTCAGCGTAGCTGATGCGGCGCCACTGCCGGTCTGCGCCCTTGCGCTGGGCGATCCAGGTCTGGTCGGGTCGGGCGTCGGCCCACTTGGCCAGCAGCGCCGGGATGTGGTCTGCAAACGCCTGCAGCGGGATGCGCGACTGCAGCACCATGCTGCCATCGGGCCGGCGGTCGACGGCGATGTCGCGCGGCAGCCAGTTCATCTGGCGGAAGGGCGGCTGGGCCGCCGTGGTGCTCGCGTTCATGCTCGTGTTCATGTTCATGTTCGTGCCGGTGCTCGTGCCGGTGCTTGTACTTGTGCTCATGCTCATTGGCCCTTGAAGTCGGGGGTGCGTTTTTCCAGAAAGGCGCGCATGCCCTCGGCCATGTCCTGCGTCTTGAACAGCGGCAGCAGCTGCAGGTAGACGTGGTGCACATGGTCGGGGAAGTTCTCGTTCAGGCCGATGCGCATCATGCGTTTGGAGGCCTGCACCGCCAGCGGCGCGTTGGCGGCGATCTCCTGCGCCATGGCGCGGGCGGCGTCCATCAACTCGGCATCGGGCACCACCGCGTTGGTCAGGCCCCATTGCAGGCTCTCGGCCGCGCTGAGGGTGCGGCCGGTGAAGATCAGCTCGGCCGCCTTGGCCCAGCCGATCATCCGCGGCAGGAGCCAGGTGCCGCCTGATTCAGGCACCACGCCGCGCTTGACGAAGGCCGCCGCCAGCTTGGCCGACTGCGCCATGATGCGGATGTCGCAGCCCAGCGCGGTGTCCATGCCGTAGCCCGCCGCGCCGCCGTTCACCGCGCAGATGGTGGGCTTGTCCATCGCCTGCAGCACCGTGGGCGGGGTGTTGCGCAGGTTCAGCGTGGTGCTGCTGCTGGCGGTGCTGATGCCGCCTTCGCCGCGCGCTTCGCGCATGTCGAGCCCGGCGCAGAAGGCCCGGCCGGTGCCGGTGAGGATGACGCAGCGCACCACCTTGTCGTCGTTGGCGTGCAGCAGCGCGGCGGTCAGCTCGTCGAGCATCGCCCGGCTGATGGTGTTCATGCGCTCGGGCGCATTCAGCGTGATGGTGGCGACGTGGTCGGCCACCGCGTAGAGCACTTCGCTCGGGGGAATCTGGGACATGGGCGTCTCCGTCACAGCGTGTAGATGCGGGCCGCGTTGTCGTGGAACATGGCCTGCTGGTCGGCCGCGCTGTAGCGCGCGGCCAGCTTCTTCATCGCGTTCCAGTACACGCCGTAGGGCAGCGACCGGCGGTCGACCGGAAAGTTGCTCTCGAACATGCAGCGGCCCGGGCCGAAGCAGCTGATGGTGTGGTGGTACCAGCGCGCCTGGGCTTCCACCAGCTCGTCGCTGCTGGCGGGGCGGCTGCGCTGGTCCCAGCCGAAGCCGTTGTCGGGCATGGCCAGGCCGCCGATCTTGGCCACCACGTTGGGGCAGCGGGCGATGGCGTCGATGTCACGCTGCCACTGGCTGAAGATGGCCTCGCGCTGGCTGGCATACGGCCCCACGCCCAGCGGCGTGCCGAAGTGGTCGAGCACCATGGTGGTCCCCGGCACGGCCCGCGCCAGGTCGGCAAAGGCCGGGTTCTGGTGGTGGTAGTGCCAGGTGTCGAAGGTGAGGCCACGTTCACCCAGCCGGGCCACGCCGGCGCGGTATGCGGTACCGGCATACAGGCCTTCGGCGCCGCGGCCGGGGATGCTGAGCGACTCGGGGTGCGGGTCCCGCGCGCCGGAGTGGCGGATGCCGCGGAACAGGCCGCCACCGGCTGCGGCATGCGCGTCCAGTGCTTCGTCGAGCAGCGGGCCGCCGCGCAGGTCGGCATGGGCGACGATGCCGGCGATCACCGCACCGCCACCGCCGTCGCGGCTGGCGCGGGCGATGCGTGCCACGAACTCGGTCTCGCCCACCGGCTTCAGGTGGTCGGGGCCGTCGGGCCGGGCTGCGGCGCGACATTCCACGAACACCGTCTTCACGATGTGGTGGCCGGCGTTGGTGTCGCCCCACAGGTCGCCCAGCAGGTAGGCCACGCGGCTGCCGGCTGCCGGCCACAGGTGGTGGTGCGGGTCGATGATGGGGCGCTCGGGGTCGATGGGCGCCTCGCGCGCCAGATCGAGCCAGGCCTGGCTTCCAGGTGTGGGTTGGCTCATGCCTTGCTGCCTTCCGGTGGTGGATGTGGGGGTCTTCCATGACCCCGGGTGCTGCCCCGCGTCATGAAAGTTTGCCCAGCGCGCGGGCCTCGTCGTCGTAGCGGGCGTACGACGCCTTCAGCGTGGCGCTGTTCAACACCATCTCGCCCACCAGCTGCCGCGTCTCGCCGTCCAGGATGCGGGTGCGCACCCAGACCGATTCGGTGCGTGCGCTCTCGCTCAGCGCCACGATCTCGCGTTCCAGCAGGTAGGGGTGGTCGACGAACAGCGGGCCCTGGACCAGTTTGATCTCCTGCCCCGCAAACAGCCCCACCGCCGGCCCGTGGCCGCGAAAGCCTGCCAGGTCCATGCTGCTGCCCAGCAGCACGCTGATCATCTCGACCGGGATGATGGCGCGGCCCCAGGGCGACGCGGCACCGCCCTCGGGCGTGTACCAGGGCGAAGGCTCGGTGATCACCGCCAGCTTCTGCGCCAGGCTGAAGGGGTAGTGCGGGCCCATGTGCTGGTCAAAGCCCATGCGCACCCGCTCTGGGTTGCCGGCGCCCAGTTGCCCCACGCGCAGGTCGCGGTTGATCACCAGCTGCGCAGCCGGCCGCAGCTTGGCGATGCGCTGGGCGATTTCACTGGGCTGGTGCCGGCCGGCGCCCACGCTGGCCGTGCCGGTGAGCACCGGCGTGCCGTCGGCCTTTTCGGCCCAGATCTTGGTGAATGTGGCGCCAGCCTCCGGCTGCTGCACGAAGGCGCGCACCTGCTCGCCTTCGACCACCATGGTCTGGTAGTGGGCGCTGATGCAGCCGGTCTCGAACCAGGCGTTGCCCCACAGCGCCCACAGCAGCGGGTCGAACTGGCTGAAGTGCGTGGGGCCTTCGATCGGGCCGGCGCGCAGGCCCAGATCGGCCGCCATGGCATCGTCGTGGATCGACTTGTGGCCGTCGACGATCTGCTCGGCCAGCATCTGGTGCGGCTGGCGCAGGGGGCCGCACAGGGCAGTGCGGTGGGCAAAGGGCGGTGCCATGACGGCGCTCCTGGGGGTGGTCGGCGCAGTGTGGCGGGCCGCCGCAGGCCGTGGCTAACACCTGGGTGACAGCAGCGGTGCACAGGCTGCGGCGCCAATGCAGAGGCGTGGCGACGCCCAGGAATCCACGGGTCGCCAAACCTCGGGCGCACGCCAGAATCGACAGCGCCCCGCACCACATCCGACGTCACACCATGCCCGAGACCATGCCCCAGGCCATGCAAACACCCGACCCCGCCGCCTTCAGCCCCGACCCCGCCGACCTGGCAGGGATGCGCAGCCCGCGCCCGCTGGGCCATGGCGCCGTGCGCGCCTACGACTGGGTCGCCAACCACCGCGCCCACCGCCCTGCCAAGGAGGCGGTGCGCGAGCTGACACCGCCGCGCAGCCTCAGCTATGCCCAGCTCGACGCGCGTGCCGATGCGCTGGCAGCATGGTTGCAAGCCCAAGGCATCGGCCGCGGCGCCCGGGTGGCGCTGCTGGCGCACAACGGCGTGGAGTACTTCGACCTGCAGTTCGCCTGCGGCCGCAGCGGCGGCATCGCGGTGCTGCTGAACTGGCGGCTGACGGTGCCCGAGCTGGAATACATCTTGAACGACAGCGCGCCTCAGCTGCTGATCCACGACGTGGAATTCACCGAGGCGGCCCAAGCCCTGCAGCAGCGCTGCGGCATCCCGGCGCTGCTGTGCATCGACAAGCGGCCCGGCACCGCCATCGAGGCCAACCCCTACGAGGCCGCGCTGGCGGCAGGCGCCGCGCTGCCGGCCCCGCGCGCGGTGCTGACGCACGACGACGTGGTCACCATCATGTACACATCGGGCACCACCGGCCACCCCAAGGGGGCGATGATCACCCATGGCATGAACTTCTGGAACTGCAGCAACCTGGGCACGCCGTCAGGCGTGAGCCGCGACACGGTGCACTTGTCGATGCTGCCGTTGTTCCATACCGGGGGCTTGAACTGCTATTCCAACCCGGTGCTGCATGCCGGCGGCACGGTGGTGGTCATGCGCACATTCGACCCCGGCCAGGCGCTGCGGCTGATCGGCGACCCGGCCCAGGCCATCACGCATTTCTTCGGCGTGCCGGCGCCCTACCAGTTCATGGCGCAGCACCCGGATTTCGCCACCACCGACCTGAGCCGCCTGCAGAGTGCGGGCGTCGGCGGCGCGCCTTGCGCCCTGCCCATCCTGCAGGCCTGGGGCGCGCGCGGCGTGCACCTGATGCAGGGCTTCGGCATGACCGAGACCAGCCCGGCCTGCATCTTCCTGGACCCGGCCGACGCCATCCGCAAGCTGGGCTCCACCGGCAAGGCGCTGATGCACACCGAGGCGCGCATCGTCGACGACACCGGCGCCGATTGCCCGCCCGGCACCATCGGCGAGCTGTGGGTGGCCGGCCCCAATATCACCCCCGGCTACTGGAACCGGCCCGACGCCACCGCCGCCGCCTTCGAAGGCCGCTGGCTCAAGACCGGTGACGCCGCGCGCATGGACGACGAAGGCTTCTACTACATCGTCGACCGCTGGAAGGACATGTACATCTCCGGCGGCGAGAACGTCTACCCGGCCGAGGTGGAGAACGTGCTGTACCAGCTGCCGCAGGTGGCCGAAGCCGCGGTGATCGGCGTGCCCAGCGACAAGTGGGGCGAGGTGGGCCTGGCGGTGCTGGTGCTCAAACCCGGGCAGACGCTCGACAAGGCCACCGTGCTGGCCCACTGCGCCAGCCGGCTGGCCCGCTTCAAGACGCCGGCCGACATCGCCTTGCTGCCGGTGTTGCCGCGCAATGCCACCGGCAAGGTGCTGAAACGAGAGCTGCGCCGCCAGCTCATCGGCAGCAATGCCCCCGCCATCAGCTGAAACGCATCTGCAGAAACGAAGCTCCTCAATGACCACCTGGCAATGTTTTGATGTGCACAAAGACGGCGGCGTCACCCACGTGCGCCTGAACCACCCCGAGCGCCACAACGCGATGACTGCGGCTTTCTGGGCCGAGATACCGCAACTCTTCCGCGCGCTGGATGCCGAGGGCGGCACCCGCGCGGTGGTGCTGTCGTCAGAAGGCAGGCACTTCTGCGCCGGCATGGACTTGTCGGTGTTCTCGCAGGCCGGCACGCTGGGCACGGTGGATGTGCGTGCGCGGGAGCAGTTCCGCCAGCAGCTCAAGCAGCTGCAACAAAGCTTCACCGCGATTGCCGAGGCGCGCTTTCCGGTGATTGCGGCCATCCAGGGCGGCTGCATCGGCGGCGGGGTCGACCTGGTCACCGCCTGCTGCCTGCGCTACTGCAGCCGCGAGGCCTGGTTCTGCATCCAGGAGATCAACATCGGCATGATGGCCGACGTGGGCACGATGAACCGCATGCCCAAGCAGCTGCCCGAGGCAGTGATGCGTGAGCTGGCCTACACCGGCGACCGGTTGGCCGCCGAGCGCGCCGAGCGCCTGGGCTTCGTCAACGGCGTGTTCGACGACCCCGCCGCGCTGCTGGCGGGTGCGTTGGCCGTGGCGCAGAAGATCGCCGCGCGCGCGCCGGTGGCGGTGGCCGCCAGCAAGGAGATGATCGGCTACACCCGCGACCACTCGGTGGCCGAATCATTCGCCTACATGAACGCGCTGCAGCCCGGTGTGTTCGACCCGGAAGACATCGCCCGCGCGATGGCCGCGCAGAAGAGCGGCCAGCCGGCTGAATTTGCCGACCTGCCGGCCATCAAGCCGGCCATGGGCTGACAGGCAATCGGGCTGAGCGCCTGAGTGCCTGGGCACCTGCAAACCGGGCGCGGCTGAGCCACCCCGGCAACCCGACTGGATGCACCGATGAACAAACCCGTCTGTCTGATCCTGGGCGCCGGCGCCGGCATTGGTGGCCATGTCGCCAAGCGCTTTGCGCGCGCGGGTCACCACGCCTGCCTGGCGCGCCGCAGCGACCAGGCCGGGCTGGACAAACTGGTGGCCGAGATCGAGGCCGAAGGCGGCTCGGCCACCGGCTTCATCCTCAATGCCGTCGAAGAAGGCAGCATCGAGCAGTTGGTGCAGCACATCGAGGCCGACATCGGCCCGATCACCGTGGCGGTGTTCAACCTGGGTGCGCAGATCGGCGACCGGGGCCTGGCCAGCACCACGCTCAAGGCCTTCGAGATGGGCTGGCGCATGGCCACATTCGGCCTGTTCCGGCTGGCGCAGGTGCTGTTTCCGTTCATGGAAGCACGCGGCCAGGGCGTGCTGCTGGTCACATCGGCCACCGCCGCCCGGCGTGGCAACGCCGGCCAGCATTCACACGCCGCAGCGATGGGCGGGCGGCGCATGCTGTGCCAATCATTGAACGCGCAGTTCGCCAGCAAGGGCATCCATGTGTCGCACATCGTCATCGACGGCGCGGTCGACGCGCCCGACACGCTGGGCAAGATGCTGGGCCCGGAGCGCTTTGCGGCGCTGCGCGAGAAGAAGGGCCTGGCCAACGACGGCCTGCTGGTGCCGGCCGAGGTGGCCAACACCTACTTCTACCTGGCGCACCAGCACCGCTCGGCCTGGACCTTCGAGCTGGACCTGCGCGCCCATTCCGACCTGGCCTGGTGGAACCATGCCAGCAGCCCCGACCTGAAGTGACGGGTCTTGCCGATCCACCGAATCCACCGAATCAACCCAATCCACCGAATCCACCCAATCCATCCAACCGGTCACATCCCACCATGAACCCACACCTGCTCGAAACCATCGAAGGCGGCATCGCCACCCTGACCATGCACCGCCCCGAGGCACGCAATGCCTTGTCGGCCGAAATGTTCGACGGCTTGTCCGAGGCCTTGCCGCGCCTGGCGCAAGACCCGGCCGTGCGGCTGGTGGTGCTGACCGGCACGGGCGCTGCGTTTTGTTCTGGCGGTGACGTGAAGGGCTTTGCCCGCAACGCGGCAGGTGCGTCGGCCACCAATGCAGCGGCCACCAACGCAGCGGCATCCAGCTTCGACCACAAGGTGACCAACCTGCGTGCGCGCATGGAGGTCGCCCGCTGGCTGCACGAGATGCCCAAACCCACACTGGCGGTGATTCCCGGCCCGGCGGCCGGTGCCGGCCTGTCGCTGGCCCTGGCCTGCGACATGCGCATCGCGGCCGACAACGCCAAGCTGACCACTGCCTTCTCCAAGATCGGCCTGTCGGGCGACTTCGGCGGCAGCTGGTTTCTCAACCACCTGGTGGGCGCGGCCAAGGCGCGCGAGCTGTACTTCACCGGCGCCGTGGTGTCGGGCGACGAGGCCGTGCGCATGGGGCTGGTGAACCGCGTGGTGCCCGCCGCCCAGCTGCCTGCTGCCGCAGCAGCCTGGGCGGCGGAGCTGGCCGCACTGCCCACCATTGCCGTGGGCTACATGAAGCGCAACCTCAACACCGGGCTGCAAGGCACGTTGTCGCAGGTGCTGGATGCCGAGGCCATCCACATGATCCGCACCTTCGAGACCGACGACCACAAGGGTGCTGCGGCAGCCTTCGTCGAGAAGCGCGCG
>JBBRVT010000099.1:0-11635 GCA_038246615.1 Burkholderiales bacterium | reverse complement strand
CCCTGCTTGTGGCACTGGCTGTACTTCCTGCCGCGCTACCGCCACAGCGAGGCCGGCGAAGACGGCCACCCCACGCACGGCGGTTTGCTGCCGCCGGTGCCGCTGCCGCGGCGCATGTGGGCCGGCAGCCAATTGCAGTTCCACCACCCGGTGCGGGTGGGCGACGCGGTGCAGCGCCAGTCCCGCATCGCCGACGTCACGGTGAAGGCCGGCCGCAGCGGCCGCCTGGTTTTCGTGAAGGTGCAGCACACGCTGCACTGCAACGGCGCGGTGGAGCCGGCGCTGACCGAGTTCTACGACATCGTCTACCGCGAGGCCAGCCGGCCGGATGATGTGGACCCGCCGCCGACTGCCGCCAACTCTCTCGCAACCACCGCCGCAACCACCGGCGCAACCACCGGCGCAACCACCGGCGCAACCACCGCCGCAACCACAGACGCGGTCTGGCAGCACACCTGGCTGCCCGATCCGCTGCTGTTGTTCCGCTACAGCGCGCTCACCTTCAACGGCCACCGCATCCACTACGACCGGCCGTATGCCACCCAGGTGGAGGGCTATCCCGGCCTGGTCGTGCACGGCCCGCTGATCGCCACATTGCTGATGGACCTGCTGCGCCGGCACCTGCCCGATGCCGACGTGGCCGCGTTCCGCTTCAGGGCGGTGCGGCCCACCTTCGACGGCGCTCCGATGCGGGTCAACGGCCAGCTGCAGGGCGACGGCAAGACCGTCCGGCTCTGGGCGCAGGACCATGCCGGCTGGCTGACCATGGACGCCGTGGCCACGCTGCGTTGACCCAGGCAGCTGGCATCAGCCAGCACCACCACACTCCGGCAGGCGCGCGGTCAGCGCAGCATCACCCAGTACAGCCGCGCTGGCGCTGCGCCGGACTGGGCATGCAACTGCGGCAGTGCCAGCGTCTGCCACTGCGCGCCCGGCGGGACTGGCAGGCCAGCGGTATTGGCGGCTGCGAGGCGCTGGGCCTCGTCGGCTTGCAGCGACACCCAGGCCAGCCTGCTGCCTGCTGAAGTGCCCGCCAGCGCCCCGGCCATGTGGTTGGTGCGACCGTTGGTCAGCAATACCCGGCTGCCGGGCAGATAAAGCCGCAACCCGCCACCCAACACCGCGTCGTCGGTGAGCAGAGTCGTCTGGCCCAGGCCCTGCGCTGCCAGCGCCTGCGCAAAGCCGCGCACCGGCAGATTCAGCTCGTCGAAGCTGCCGCGCTGGCCGTGCAAGGCCACCCGCAAACTCAACAGCAGCGCCACCAGCGCGGCCATCGAGCCCACCGCCCAGGCCAGCCGCCGCAGCACCGGCGGCGCCGGTTCGGGCAGGGCAGAGAAAAGCAGCAGCGGCAGAATGAACAGGAATGGCTGCAGCCACCGGTCTTTGACCGCGCTGCTGGCGCCACTGAGCACCAGCAGCAGCAAAAAGCCCAGCGTCAACCACAGCAGGCGCCGCAGCAGCCGGTGCACCTGGCCGGCGGGCCCCGCCGGCGGGCTGCGCCAGCCGGCCAGCAACGCGCGCCCGCACAGCGCGGCCAGCACCAGCCAGAACGGCGTGACGAAGCCGAGCAGCGCGCGCGCCAGGCTGCCCATCCCGTGCGCCACGCCGACCGCCCAGCTGCCTGCCGGCGGGCTGCCGGCATCCATCTTGTCCAGCGTGCCCCGGGTGGCTTCGCCCCAGTGGTCCAACAGCCACAGCGCATGCGGCAGCAGCACCACCAGCGCCGCCAGCGGTGCCAGCAAAAAGGCTGGCCGCAGCAGCAGGTGCCGGGTGTCGCGACCGGTGGCCAGCGCCCCCAGCATCAGCAGCGCCACCGCTGCCGCGCTGTACTTGGCCAGCAGCGCTGCCCCCGTGGCCAGGCCCAGCAGCAGATAGGTGTTGGCCGACGGCCGCTGCAGCAGGCGCAGCACCTGCCACAGCATGCAGGCGGCCAGGCTGGTCACCAGCACCGAATGTGTCAGGTCACGCTGCGATTCCCAGCCGATCTGCGGCAGCAGAAGCATCGATGCCGATGCCGCTGCCGCCGTGGCCGCCGGCAGCACCGTGCGCGCCGCCATGAAACAAGCGCCGAAGGTCGTTGCCAGCAGCAGGTTCTTCAGCAGCGCCAGCCCGGCCACCGACACGCCAGTGAGCTGGAACACGCTCCATTGCAGCCAGGTGTAGAGCGGCGGCTGGGTGCCGTAGCCCAGCGCCAGCTGCTGTGTCCACAACAGCTGCTCGGCCTCGTCGCGCTCGACCGCATCGGACACCCACACCCGCAGCAGCGCCTGCAGCGTGAAGTAGGCCAGCAGCGCCAGCAGAAAGTGGCGGGTGGCCCGCCCGGCGGGTGGGGCGGGCTTTGCCGCGCGCGCGCTGGCGGCGGGTGACAACAAAGGCATCGTCCGATGATAGCCAGCGGCTTGGGCAGAATGCGGCGATGGATGAGCCCTTGTTTTCTGCCGCGCCACCGCCTGTGGCGGCCCCGGCAGCCGCCGACCCGGCTGATGCCGTCCCCCAGGTCTCGATCGTCGTGCCGATGCTCGACGAAGTCGACAACCTGCGCGACCTGGTGGGCCGCATCGGTGCGGCGATGGCCGACAGCGGCTGGCGGTTCGAGCTGATTGCGGTCGACGACGGCAGCAGCGACGGCACTGCCGAGCTGCTGCAGCAACTGGGCCGCAGCACGCCCTGGCTGCAGCCGGTGTGCCTGGCGCGCAACTATGGCCAGAGCAGCGCGCTGCAGGCCGGCTTCGACCGCGCCCGGGGTGCGTATGTGGTGACACTGGACGCTGATCTGCAGAACGAGCCGCTGGACATTCCGCTGCTGCTGCGGCGGCTGCAGGAAGATCCCGACATCGACATGGTGTCGGGCTGGCGGGTGGAGCGCCAGGACAAGGCACTGTCGCGGCGCCTGCCCAGCGCGCTGGCGAACCGGCTGATCTCGCGCGCCACCGGCGTGCACCTGCACGACTACGGTTGCGCGCTGAAGGCCTACCGCCGGCCGATCATCGACCGCATCCGTCTGTTCGGCGAGTTGCACCGATTCATTCCGTCGCTGGCGCGCGATGCCGGCGCCCGCATCGCCGAAGTGCCGGTGCGCCACCATGCGCGCACCCGCGGCCACTCCAAGTACGGCATCGACCGCACCTTCCGGGTGATCCTCGACCTGGTGCTGATCGTCTTCTTCATGCGCTATCGCCAGCGCCCGCTGCATGCCTTCGGTGGCCTGGGGCTGTGGCTGCTGACGCCGGGGCTGCTGATCCTGGGCTACCTGGGCGCGCTGAAGCTCGGCGGCCACGACATCGGTGGGCGGCCGCTGCTGATGGTGGGCATGCTGCTGCTGCTGATCGGGGTGCAGCTGATCGTCGCCGGTCTGGTCGGCGAAATGCTGACCCGCATCTACCACGAGGGCTCGGGCCGGCCGCAATACCACCTGCGCCATGGCGCCCACGCAGCGCCCACCGCGCCTGGGCTGTCGCCGCAGGCGGCGCTGGACCAGGCCGCTGTGCCGCAGGCCGGCCCGTTTGCCAGCACGCAGCCCAACGGCGACCGCCGGCCTGAATGAGACTGCCGGAATGAGCCGGTCCGGATGATCCGGCCAGAATGAGCCGGTCCGAATGAGCCGGTCCGAATGAGCCCGCCCGGCCCGGCCGCCGAGGCGGCCGCTTTGCGCAGACCCGGGCGCTGGCGTGTGCCGGCCCGCGTGCTGCTGGCGCTGGGGCTGCTGGCGGCGGTGCTGCTGTGGGCCGATGTCGGCCAGGTGTTGGCGCTGCTGCGCGGCGCACAGCCCGGCTGGCTGCTGGCGGCGCTGGCGGCGGCAGTGGCGTCGAACCTGGCCTCTGCCTGGCGCTGGCGCTTGCTGGTGCAGTGGCTGGGCGGCCCGCTGGGGCTGGGCACGGCGTGCGGGCTTTACTTCCGGGCCGTGGCGATCAATGCGCTGCTGCCGGGCGCGGTGGTCGGCGGTGACATGTACCGCGCCCACGGCCTGGTGCGCCTGGGTCTGCCCTGGCTGGAGTCGGCGCTGTCGGTGCTGTGCGACCGGCTCAGCGGTTTGTGGGTGCTGATCGCACTGGGCGGGCTGGCGGCAGCCTGGGCGGCGGCATGGCCGGGCGACACGCCGCTGCCGGCTGCCATCGGGCTGCTGCCGCCGGCCGGCTGGGCCGCGCTGGCACTGGCCCTGCTGGCGCTGCCGCTGGTGCTGCTGACCGCAGGCCGGAAATTGGTGGCCGGCCCGGCCAAGGCTGCGCCTGCCGCTGCCGGTGGTGCCGGCTGGCACGTGCGCCTTTCTCTGCTGGCGCACCGGCCGCAAGCGCTTGCCCAGTACGGCTGGCAATTGCTCGGGTCGGCGCTGGTGCAGGGCTTGTCGGTGTCGGTGCTGGCGCTGGGTGGCGCGGCGCTTGGCATCGCGCTGCCGTGGTGGGGCTATGCACTGGCGGCGGTGCCCACCTTCCTGATGGCCACCCTGCCGATCAGCCTGGGCGGCTGGGGCACGCGCGAAGCGGCGGCGGTGCTGGCCTTCGGCAGCCTGGGCCTGGCTGCGCCGCAAGCGGTGGCCCTGTCGGTGCTGTACGGGCTGTCGGCACTGGTGCAGGCGGCGGCCGGGGCGCTGTTGCTCGCCCGCGGCGCGCCAGCGGTGCCTGTGGAACACGGGTCCGCCGATGCCCGGCCTGGGGGCTGATCGGGGTGCGGATCCGGTGGCTGATTAGTTGTCAAGACCCGCATCCCCCCGCGTCACACAGGGGTGTGGGCCAGGGGGCGGCGCAGCTCAAACAGAGGCGCGTCGCTGTGGCAGCATCCGGGGCGTGTGGGCTGCGGTACCAGGCGCGCGGCACCAGGCGCGCGGCCCCAGGCACGCGGCGCCAGGCACCGTGCGCGATGGCATCACCGGCACGCAGGCCTGGCCATCCGCATCTATCAATGCGCCCAGAGACGCAGCCCATGGGCGCAGGCCCCAACGACCTCCCTTCGGCACTGAAATGAACGCCTTTCGCAGCACGATATCGCCTCATGTCCATGCGGAACATGAACAGGCAAGGTCGCTGGCCGCGCGCCGGCCGGCACAGGTCTGCCCATGGAAGCCTTTCGCCATCTTGCGCGTGCGCATGGCCTGTGTCAGGCATCCACTGTGGAGCATGTGCTGGCGCACTGGAAGCTGCTGCAATAGCGCATCAAGAAGAGACAAGCAAAGGAGTTCTTCGGGCAGCTGATGCACATCGTCGGGGCCGCCTCAAAGACGCCCTTCGGCTGCATTGCAGTTCCGCCCCATTTCCCCATCGCCGTGTCTCCCCATTGCCTCATTGCCTCATTGCCCATTGCCCCATTGCCCCATTGCCCCATTGCCCCATTGCCCCATTGCCCCATGCCGGCAAATGCCGGTCTGCTCCAACGATGAAGATCGTCCACGTCATTCTGACCAAGCACTTTGCGGGAAGTGAGCGCTATGCCGTCGAACTGGCAAACGCCCAGGCGCGCAGCCATCAGGTGACCGTGGTGCTGCACGCCGATGCAGCGCAGGCGCGGCCCGATGCCATCGCGCACCGGCTCGATTCATCGGTGCAACGCGCTTTTGTCAGCGGCCTCCCGATGCTGGCGGCCTGGCGGGCGCGCTGGCTGGTCGACCGGATCGCGCCTGAGATCGCCCACGCGCACCTGAGCTGGGCCTGCAAGGGCATCGGCGGCGCCCGCCGGGCCGGCGCCCGGGTGGCAAGCTTGCACATCCGCTACAAGCCCCAGCAACATGCCGGGCTCGACGGCCTGATCGCCATTGCGCCGTGGCAGCTCGCCGATGTGCCGGCCAGCCATCTCGGCCTGACCTGCCAGATCGACAACTGGACACTGGCTGGCAAGACCGACTGGGCAGGCCGGGCCCGCATTCGTGCGCAACTGGGCTTGGACGACAACACCCACCTGGTCGGCACACTGTCGCGGTGCGAGCACAGCAAGGGGCTCGACGTCCTGCTGCGGGCCTGGCCGTCCTGCGCGGGCAGCGGTGCGCGTCTGGCCATCGTTGGCAGCGGGCGCGACTTCTCCGGTTTGCGCAAAGCCGCGCCCCCCGATGTGGTCATGCCAGGCTTTGTGGCAGATCCTGCAGCCTGGCTGGCCGCCTTCGATACGCTGGTCAGCCCGGCGCGTTCCGAGCCCTTCGGCCTGAGTCTGCTCGAGGCGCTTGCCAGCGGTCTGCCGGTGTTGGCGACTGCATCTGAAGGTGCGCAGCATCTGGCGGCATGGATTGGCCGCCCCTTGGTGCCGGTGAATGATTCCGTGGCCCTTGGCAACGCGCTGCGCTTGCATTTGCAGCAAAGTCCTGCGCGGCAGCACCACGATCTCGGCCAGTTCTCGATCAATGCGAGGCTGCCCGCGTTCGAAGACTTCTATCGCCGCTGCCTGGCCGGAACCGACAGCCTGCCATCTGCCGCCTAGGAGGCTGTCGGGCTTGGGGCGTCGATAGCGAGAATCGGCCCCAGCGAGGACAGTTCTTGCCGGATTTTCAGCCCCATAGCCCAGCTATGGGGCAAAAAGACGGTGAGAAATGAAACGCTGCGGTCGATTCGCAGCCGACGCTCCCCAAGTCCGACAGCCGCCTAGTTTTGCGGCCCGCCGCTGCCGGGTCGAAAGCGGCTGCGCAGCATGTGCGAGGCAATGGCAACAAGCTTGCCGATGCGACGCAACAGGCTCTCGGGCGCCTGCAAGGCAAACCCGCTGTAGGCAAGCCATTCCGACCAGAGTGGAACAGGCTTGGTGCGGAACTCTGACTTGGCCAAGGTCAGCAAACGCGGCGATGCGTCGATCAGCCGGCGGTAGTGCGCGAGCATGCGCTCGCGACGCAGTTCATAGCGCAGCCGCGCGGTCGACGAGCGGTCAGCCAGCAAGGCGTTGCGGCCATGCTCACGGTGGCTGGCGCATGCCTGGGCAAGGTAGAACTTGTGTGCGCCCAGGATGTCGGCACCGTAGAACAGGCAGTCATCGGGGCGGGTCCGCCACTGATGCACCTGCTCGTCTGGCAGGGCGACCAGGCGTTCGAACAAGGTCCGCCTCAGGGTATTGCCAGATGTCGCCACGCCTTGCCACCGTGGCTTGAAACAACCCTGCAGAACCGAGATGCCCAAATCGCGGTCGTGGCGGTGCCTGCGCTTGTTGAGCATCTGTCCTTCACGGGCACCGAAGAGCGCAAGATTGCAATACACATAGTCGACATCGGGCCGCGCCAGGTAGACCCGCCCCATCGCGTCGATGAAGTTCTCATGCCACAGGTCATCGGAGTCAAGCAGTGCGATCACATCGCCGCTGCAGGCGCGCACCCCCCGAATCCACGCGGACAGTTGTCCGCCGTTCTGCTGGGCAATGATGCGAACCCGCGGGTCGGTGCCGAAGCGTTCTTGCAGGCGATCGACCGAGGCGTCGGTCGATCCGTCGTCAACCACGACCACTTCAAGCACAGGCACGGTCTGGTGCAGTGCGGAAGCCACTGCATCGACCACATGGTCCTGGTAGTTGTAGCTGCTGACAATGACCGAAAAACTGGGTGCCTGGCTCATGTTGGGGACGTCTGCCGTCTGGCCCGCCAGCGTTGGCCGGCCAGCACCTGGAGTGCAAAGCGCGCGAAGTTGCAGCGGCGGTTGAGGCGCATCAGCGCGTACCGGCGCTGTGTCTTGGGGCGCACCAGTTGCCAGCACAGGTGGTCGTTGGCACGCTGGGCCCAGAAGCGGCTCAGTTGCTGCAGGCACGGCTGGTCGGAGCCTGCCAGTTGCGCCATGGCCGACAGCCGTGCTGCGCGTTCATCCTTGATGCGCCAGCTGTCGCGGAGCGCGCGTCTGCGCTGAGCCACATCGGTCTCGCTGGCCTGGTGTTGGCGGTAGCCGACCTGCGGCTCGGCAAGGTAGGCAATCGAGCCTGAATCGGCGGCGCAGATTGCCAGCCAACAATCACGCAAGAAGCTGGCCGGGAAGGCCGGCACGATGTCCAGCAGGCGCCGACGAAAAAGCATGGCGTGGCTCGAGATGCCGTTCCTGAAGCACAAGGGCAGCGCCGCGCTGCCTTCGCCCATGGTGAAACGGTCAGACATGTTCAGACCCAGGTGCCGGCCCGACTCGTCAACCAGCCTCGAGTCGCAATCGCCCAGCGCATGGCCTCCGCTCTGCAGAGCTGCATGCAGGCGCATCGGCTTCCGTGGATGCCTCAGGTCGTCCTGGTCGCAGGGTGCGATGAAATCGGCCTGGCAGTTGCTGAGCACGCTTGCGAAGTTCGCGTGCCGACCCAGGCGGTGTTCATGGTGAAAGATGCGGATGCAGTTGCTGCGGGCGGCCCGGTCCTGCAGCATCGGCCAGGTGCAGTCGGTCGACGCATCGCCGCCGATCAACGATGCAAATCGCACACCTTGCCGGGCCAACACCGAGGCGATCTGCGCATCCAGGAACCGTGCGCCGTTCCAGGTGCGCATGGCCACGCAAACCAAGGGCATTGCTGACATCTGTTGTTCGGTGGGTCGCCGGCAGCGCGGTGCAGGTGTGCTGCCCGATGACGGGCTGGCGATCAAGCACAGCAATGGTACTTGCAACAGGCGCAGTGGCGCGCGGGCGCTGCGGGTGTTGAAGGCCCGCTGCGTTGTGCCCGGCGGGCTGCGCTGCGCGACGCACGGCCCGTCTGGCGACGGGCAGTGGCTATGATTCCGGCCTTCGCTGCCAGCCGCGCACGGCGGCCGCAGACCGGCGGCGGCGCCCCCACCCATGACCATGACCCTGCCCACCGCCGCCGCGCTGATCGCCCTGCACGACCACCTGCTGGCCGACCCGGCCTGGCCGGGTGCCGAGCCGCCGGCTGCCGACGAACTGTGGCGCTGGGTGCAGACCAACCACCGCTGCAATTGCCAATTGTGGGCCGAAGAAGACCTGGCCCGCCGCACCACGGTGGCTGCGGCCGAGATCGCCGCCAACAAGCGTGCCATCGACGGCCACAACCAGGCCCGCAACGACGCCACCGAACGCACCGATGAGTTGCTGCTGGTGCGCTTGGGGCTGGTCGACCCGGCATCGGCTGCCACCGACGCGCCGCTGTCGACCGCACCCCCGGGCGCCCGGCTGAACAGCGAGACCGCCGGCAGCATCATCGACCGCCTGAGCATCCTGGCGCTGAAGGTGCACGCAATGCGCCAGCAAAGCCAGCGCGCCGATGCCGACACGCAGCACCGCGCCACCAGCACGGCCAAGCTGACACGGCTGGCGCAACAGCGCGCCGATCTGGGCAGTTGCCTGGATGCATTGCTGGGCGATGCGCAGGCCGGCCGCGCCTACTTCAAGGTCTACCGCCAGTTCAAGATGTACAACGACCCGCGCTTCAACCCCGCGCTGGTGGCCGAGCAGCAGGCCCGGCTGGCAGCGGTTGAGTCCACCGACGGCGTGGCCAATCGACCACCTGCGTCAGCGTCCGGCCAGCCGGCTGGCCGGAAGCCCTGAGTGCGGGTGCTGGTCGTCAAGACCTCGTCGATGGGCGACGTGGTGCATGCGCTGCCGGCCGTCAGCGACATGCTGCGCGCCGTGCCAGGCCTGCAGGTGGACTGGCTGGTCGAACAGGCGTTCGCGCCGATTGCCGCGCTGCACCCGGGCGTGGCGCGGGTGATCCCGCTGGCCTGGCGGCGCTGGCGCAGGCGGCTGTGGCAGGCCGATACGCGCGCGGCCATCGGTGCGCTGCGCGCCGACTTGCGGCGCGAGCGCTACGACCTGGTGCTCGATCTGCAGGGCCTGCTCAAGAGCGTGTTGTGGGGGTTGCAGGCGCGCGGTCCGCTGGTCGGCTTTGACCGTGCCAGCATCCGCGAGCCGGCGGCTGCGCTGTTCTACCGCCGCCGCGCGGCCGTGCCGCGCTACCTGCATGCGGTGGTGCGCAACCGTGCACTGGCCGCTGCCCACCTGGGTTATGCCGTGCCGGTCACGGCGCCGGATTTCGGCATCGTCGCCGGGCCTGGTCCGTGGAGCCCGCCGACACCCAGCGCCGCCCTGGTGCCCTGTGCCAGCCGGCCCGAGAAGCTGTGGCATGAAGCGCACTGGATCGCGGTGGGCCGCCGGCTGAAGGCAGCGGGGATGACCCCGGTGGTGGTCTGGGGAAGCAGCGAAGAGCAGGCCCGTGCCGAGCGCATCGCTGCGGGCTGCGGCGGCGCGGTGCCGCCGTTCTTGACGGTGGCCGGCATGGCTGCCGTGCTGGGCCAGGCGCGCTGCGTGGTCGGTCTGGACACCGGCTTTTCGCACCTGGCGGCCGCCTTCGGCGCCCCGACCATTGGCATCTATTGCGACCACGATCCCGAGCTGGCGGGCGTGACCGGCCCGGGGCCGGTGGCCAGTCTTGGCGGCAAGGGCCAGCGGCCTGAGCTGGCCGAGGTGTTGGCGCAGTTGGAGCTGCATCTGCGCCTGCTGGGGCCGATGCAGACTGCCTGAGCCCGGATTCAGCTGCGCTGCTGGTGCCCCGCCTGTGATCTGCTGACGCCGCAAGCGGACATCACGCCAGCGCGTCCCAGGCCACCGGCGTGTTGACGGCGATGTCACGCGCCGCGCGCTTGCCCACCACCGCGTCCCAGTGCTTGGGTGCCAGGCCGAAGCCCGGGCGCACGCTGCGTACTGCATCGGCCGTCACCACCTCACCGGCCTGCAGCGGCTTGACGAAATACAGCGAGCGGCGGAACTGGGCATTGCCGATCTCGCTGCTCTTGCGGCCGTAGTCCACCTGGCCCAGCGCCGACCAGGCGGTGTGGGCGCCCTGGCAAAGCTGCGCCAGTTCAGCCGGCTGCAGGCTGAAGCTGTCGTCGGGGCCGCCGCCCGCGCGGTCGAGGGTGAAGTGCTTTTCGACCAGCGCTGCGCCCAGTGCCACAGCCGCGATGGCGGTGGTGTTGTCCAGCGTGTGGTCGGACAGACCGGTCACCACGCCCCAGCGGCCGATCATGTCGCTGAGCGTGCACAGGTTGTAGTCGGCCGCCGGTGCGGGGTAGCCGCTGACGCAGTGCAGCAGGGCCAGCTGCGTACAACCGCCAGCGCGGGCGGCGTCGACCGCCTCGTCGATCTCGTCGGCGTCGGCCATGCCTGTGGAGATGATCATCGGCTTGCCGGTGCGCGCCACGTAGCGGATCAGCGGCAGGTCGACCGCCTCGAAGCTGGCGATCTTGTAGGCCGGTGCGCCCAGGTCTTCGAGCAGGTCGACCGCCGTTGTGTCGAAGGGCGAACTGAAGATGGTGATGCCGATCTCGCGTGCACGGGCAAACAACTTGGCATGCCAGCCCCAGGGCATGTGCGCTTGCTGGTACAGGTCATAGAGCCGGCGGCCGTGCCACAGGCCGCCCTCGATCACGAAGCCGGGGCCGTCGCTGTCCAGCGTGATGGTGTCGGGCCGGTAGGTCTGCAGCTTCACCGCATCGGCGCCGGCGGCCTTGGCCGCATCGACGATGGCCAACGCGGTGTCCAGGCTGCCGTTGTGGTTGGCCGACAGCTCGGCGATCACGTAGGGCGGCGCGTCGGTAGCGATGCGCCGGCCGGCGATGGTGATGGCGGGCAAGGCCTTGGTCATTGTCTTCGTCATGCTTCGGGCTCCTGCGCGGGCCCGGGCCAGTCGGCACGCAGCAACCCGAAGCAATGGACGTCATGGTAGTGGGCGCCGTCTGGGTCGGCGCTGCGGTGCTGCT